>NZ_JBRRBO010000024.1:0-62614 GCF_056756175.1 Stenotrophomonas sp. STEN240
CTTTTCTGGCTCCGCAGGGGGCGGCGGCGTTTTGCCCTTTCGCGCCGCGGCGGTGCTGGGCGCGGCACTACATCAGCTGCGTGTGGGAGCGGTGCAAGCCGCGAAGCTGACAATGTTGGAAGGCCTCAAAAGCTCACCCCTCCCCAGCCCTCCCCTTGGCCTTCGGCCAAAGGGAGGGGGCATCTGCCGAGCATGGCTCGGCACTACATTGGTAAGGCCTCTGCCGAGCATGGCTCGGCACTACGGTGCTGCGTTTCAGGGGGTTTGCTGGCAGTTGAAGGCTTTGCGGGCGCCTTCGGTTTTGCCGACCATGCGGTCGCTCAGGGTCAGGGCGTTGCCGTTGAGGCGCCAGTCGTAGATCACGCTGAAGGCCAGCACCCGTGCTACGTATTCGCGGGTTTCCTTGTAGCTGATGGTCTCGATCCAGAAATCCGGGTCGTAGTTCGGGCGCTGGCTCTGCCAACGTGCGGTCGGCGTGGGGCCGGCGTTGTAGGCGGCGATGGTGACGTAGGGCAGGCCGTTGTACTTGTCCATCAATTGGCGCAGATACGCAGTGCCGATGGCGATGTTGGTGTCCGAGTCGTACAGGCTGGCCGCGCCGCCGTAGCCACTCAAACCGATACTCTTGGCAACGCTGGCGCCGGTGGCTGGCAATACCTGCATCAGGCCCATGGCGTTGGCCGGTGAACGCGCGTTCGGATTGAAAATACTCTCGGCGCGGATCTCGGCGGCGATCCAGGCCGGGTCCAATGCGTTGCGTGCGGCTTCGCGGCGGATGCTGTCGTCGTGGTGCAGCGGGAAGCGCAGGTTGTACAGGCGCATTTCCTGCGGGCCCTTCAATGCGAATACGGCGCGATCAAACCAACCGTTGTTGCTGGCCACTTCCACTGCCAGCCGGCGCTGGCTGTCGTCGAAACGGGTCAATGCGTCGGCCCATTCGCGTGCGGCCCAGCTTGGGCGCTCGATCTTGAACAGCTCGATGGCTCGCACCAGTGCCGGCTCACGTGCCACGGCGCTTTTTGCGCTTGCGCTGTCGCCCGGATTCCACGGGCACAAGGTGTAGGGCTGCTTGAGCTTGTCCGCAGCCAGAAAGCCGTGGAAGGTAGGTTCGCTGGCGGCGGCGCGATACAGCGCGGTGGCTTCGGCGGGCTTGCCGGTCTTTTCCAGCAGACGGCCTTCGAACCAGCGCCAGCGTGAATCGTTGCGCTGGCTTGCAGGCATTTTGCGGATGGCGGTCAACGCTGCCGGCCAGTCGCCACGTGCCATCGCCTCGCGGGTGCGCCATTCGTGCAGACGGCCGTCGTAGGCCGACTCGGGCACGGCCGCCAGGCGGCGTGCGGAATCGGGCAGGTAGGAGGCAACGGTCCACAGCGCGATTTCGTACAGCACCTGGCCTTGCTGGTCTGCGTTCAGGCCGAGACTTTGCGCGTATTGCGGCAACTGCAGCTCGGCGGCACCCGGGTCGGCCTTGGCCAGTTTCTGCAGGCCATCGACGGCGATGCGGCGGCTGCGGTCATTTTTCGGCCAGTTCAAGGCGCGGGCGTCGGGTTTGTCGACAAAGGCGGCGTAGTCGTTGGCCTGCGCCAGTTCGCCGGCCGGCAAACCGCGTGCGGCGGCTCGCATTACCGCCGGTTGCTGCGCATCGGCAGCGGCATCAATGCGTTCCCAGCGCAGTGCTGGGGTCAATCCGCCACGGCTGGCGAGTACCGCAAACACGGGGTCACAACCATCGGGCAGCGACTTGCCGGCGCTGCGCCACAAGGCTTGTGCATCGCTGGTCCATTGCGCGTCGGCCCTGCCGGTAGCCTGGCGGGCATTGAGTTCGGCGCAGCGCAGGCCCGGATCGTTGCTGGCCTTCCAGTTGGCTTGGAAAGTCGGCCAGTCCTGGCGGCGGGCCAACGCCGGCAACCACGCCGAGCGGAAGCTCTCGGCCACGGCCTGGCCCTGATAGCGCTTGAGGAAATCCTGTGCCTGCGCGGAGGGCAGGGTGTCGATGTTGCGGCGCAGGGCACTGAACTCCAGCCAGCCGTACAACGGATGGTTGCGCAGTGCGCTGGCAGCGCTGGCATCGAATTGCCCGCGCTCGGCATTGTCGATGGCGGTGCGCATTGCGGTGCGCTGGGCATCCAGGTTCTGGGCATGGGCACCGGCGCTGAGCAGCGCGGCAACGGCGGCCAGGGGCAGCAGGAGAAATCTGTTCATGGCCGAAGGATAACGGCCACGGCGTCAACGGCCGAGCGCCAGCCCAACCCGCACATGAACGGGCCCGTCCGCTGCGTGCGTATCAACCAAAGCTGAACGAGCCTTCATGCGGTAGCTGGAAAGCGAGCGGGGCTGGCGTAGCTTCGGCCTTGAGGCAGCCGGCCTCGCCCTGGGGAACTGGAATGGCATTCAGTGCAGCAGGCAATAGCGGACGTCCACTGGCCGATATCAACGTCACCCCGTTGGTTGATGTGATGCTGGTGTTGTTGATCATCTTCATCGTGACCGCACCGATGGTATCGGTGCCGATCCCGGTGGATCTGCCACAGCGCAGCGAAAAGGTCCTGCCCAGAATCGAGCCGCCACCGCCGATCGAGTTGCGCGTGGATGCGGCCGACCAGCTTTACTGGAATGGCGAAGTGCTGGCGATAGGTGACCTGCAGGCGCGGCTGCAGGCACAGGCCGATCTGCATGTGGGTAACCTGCCGGAGCTGCGCATTGATGCCTCACCCGACGCGCAGTACCAGGTGATGGCCAAGGTGCTGGCGGCCGCCAACAACGCGAAGATGGAACGCATCGCTTTCATCCAGTAAGGCACTGGCTGCGACGGCATCGGCCACCGGATTCGGTGGCTGATGCTGCAGCGTCGTGATGGCCTTTCGCGGCGTCGGATCGGATGCGGAAACTGTTTCGGCACAAGCGTTCGCGCGGTCGGCCGAATACACTAGCGGCATGCAAAATTCCCGATTCGCATCGCTGTTGCCGGTGCTGGCGGTGCTCGGCTCGGTGACGTCGTTGTCGATCGGTACCTCCTACGCCAAAAACCTGTTTCCCGTCATTGGTGCGCAGGGCACCAGCGCGTTGCGCGTGGGTTTCTCGGCGCTGTTCCTGTTGCTGCTGTGGCGGCCATGGCGCTGGCATACCAGCCGTGCCGATGGTGCGGCAATCCTGCGTTACGGCTTGACGCTGGGGCTGATGAACCTGCTGTTCTACATGGCGCTGCGGACGATTCCGTTCGGGATTGCCGTTGCCATCGAGTTCACCGGTCCGCTGGCGGTGGCGATGTTCTCCTCGCGGCGGCCGATCGATTTCGTCTGGGTGGGCTGCGCGCTGGTCGGGCTGGTGCTGTTACTGCCACTGGATGGCGGCCAGGCGCTGGACCCGGTTGGCGTGCTGTATGCCCTTGGCGCGGCATTCTGCTGGGCGCTGTACATCATCTTCGGCAAGCGGGCAGGGCACCTGCATGCCGGCCACAGCGTGTCATTGGGTTTGCTGGCGGCGTCGCTGGTGGTGGTGCCGGTGGGTGTGGCGCATGCGGGCATGGCGCTGCTGGAGCCGAAGATCCTGCTGGCCGGGTTCGTTGTTGCGGTGGTGTCCAGCGCCATTCCGATGTCGCTGGAAATGATGGCGCTCAAGCGCCTGCCCAAGGAAACCTTCGGCATCCTGATCAGCATGGAACCTGCGGTGGCTGCGCTGTGGGCGCTGCTGTTGCTGCACGAACACCTGACCGGCCTGCAATGGCTGGCGATCGGTTGCACGGTGTTGGCATCGGCGGGCAGTACCTTGACCGCGCGGCGGCGGCCGGCGCAGGCAATTGCCGCCGGCTGAGCAAGCGCTCAGCGCAGGCTGTTGGCCGGTACTTCGACTTCCATTTCCACTGCCAGGTGGTCCGAATGCGCGGCGGGAACGGCGCGCGTATCCAGCATCTTCATGGTGTCGGAAATCAGGATGTGGTCGATGGCGCGGTCCGGGCCCCAGCTGGGGAAGGTCGGCACCAGGCAGCTGGGCGGCTGCAAGCGGGTCTTGTGGTACAGCACGCGCATTTCCGGGCGGTCGGCCTTGCAGTTGAAGTCGCCCATCAGCACGGCGTTGGGGTAGTCGGCCAGTACGTCGGAAATGAAATCCAGCTGCGACAGCCGCGAGCCGGTGCCCAGCGATAGATGCGCCACCGCCACGGTCAGGCCTTCGTCGCCATCACCGTAACGGGCCACCAGCAGGCCACGGCCACCGATGCGGCCGGGCAGGGCGTGGTCCTGTACTTCCACCGGCTCCAGCCGGCTCAGCAGGCCATTGGCGCTGGAGGCCACCCCGCCCATGCGGCGGTTGGGCTGGTGGGCCCAATAGTTGAAGCCGGCACGTTCGGCCAGGTAATGGGTCTGGTTGGTGAAGCCCGAGCGCAGGCTGCCGGGGTCGGCCTCCTGCAGGCCGACGATGTCGCGGCCGCTGGCGAGCTTGGCGATCGCGTCCAGGCTGGAGCGCTTCTGCCCGGCAGGCAGGGCATGCGACCAGCTACGGGTTACGTAGTCGCTGTAGCGGCGGGTGCTGGAGCCGGCCTGGATGTTGGCGGTCAGCAAACGCAATGTCTGGGTAGGGGATTTCACGGTGGGTCGAACTCAAGGGCCTCGTTGCCGAGGCCCTTGATACCTCACTTGGCGTTGGCGGCGCGTTCGCGCGCGATCAGGTGGTCGGCAATGCGGAGCATGTCTTCATAACCCTTGCCCTTGACCAGGTACTTGCCGTTGACCACCAGCGACGGGGTGCCGGTGATCTTGCTGCGCTGGGCGAACTGCTTGCCACGGTTGACCTTGGCGGCGACGCCGAAGCTGCCCATGGTGTCGGCGAAGGTCTTGGGATCGACGCCGTACTTGCCGTAGAAGTTGGCGATGTCCTGCACCGAATCGTTACCGCGCTCACCCTTCAGGGTCTGCTCGATGTGGATGGCCGAGTACAGCGCGTCGTGGGTCTTTTCCTGCACGCCCAAGGTTTCAGCGGCGTAGTAGGCACGTGCGTAGTTGTCCCAGGTGCCGCCAAAGGCCGCCGGCACGTAGACGAAGCTCACGTCCGAGGGCAGGCCGGCCTTCCACGAGCTGATCAGCGGCTGGAAGCGCGCGCAGGCCGGGCAGACGTAGCCGAAGATCTCGGCCACTTCCACTTTGCCGGTGGCCGGCTGGAATGCCTGGCCGCCTTCGATCACAACGAAGTCGGTGCCAGCAACCGGGTCCGGGCCGACCAGACGGGCCTGGGCCGGAATCGGCGGGGCGACGGGGGCATCGGTAGCGGCGGCGGCCGGTGCGCCGGTTGCTGCCTCGGCAGCCGGTGCCGGGGTTGCGGCCGGAGCGGCTTCGGTAGCGGCCGGGGCTGCCGGAGCGGCGGTATCAGCGGTGCCATCCTGGGCTTTGCAGGCAACCATCAGCGGCAACAGGGCGGTCAGGGCCAGGGCGAAGCGGATATTCATCGGGAGGGATCTCCAGCAGGGTTTTGTTGGGGTGCCGGGCAGCGATGCCACGGCCGGCGCGCGCAGGGACGCATTATGGGCGTTGTCGGCTGAACCGGTAACCCGGATTCAGCCGGTGACTCAGCGGCGGTTGCCGCCGCTGCGTTCGCGTGCCAGCAGGGCGTCGGCGATGCGCAGGTTGTCGTCAAAGGTTTTGCCCTTGACCAGGTATTTGCCATTGATGATCAGCATCGGCGTGCCGGTGACCTTGACCCGCATGGCGAAAGCGCGGGCGTTCTTGACCTTGTCATCCACCTGCTGGCTGCGCAGCGCTTCGATGTAGCGCTGCGGCTGCACGCCGTACTGGGAATAGAAGGTGGCCAGCTCGTCCGGTGAGACGTTCTGTGCCGGCAGGCTGCGCTGTTCGTGCAGGGCCTTGAACACGTCGGCATGGCTGCGCTTGAGCACGCCTACCTGTTCGGCCGCATAGAAGGCACGGGCGTAGGAATCCCAGTAACCACCAAAGGCCGCCGGCACCGGGGTGAAGCGCACGTCTGCCGGCAGCTTGGCGGCCCAGGCTGCCAGCTGCGGTTCGAAATGGGCGCAATGCGGGCAGGTGTAGCCAAAGACCTCTACGACTTCGATCTTGCCGGCCAGCGGCGCAAACGGGCCGGGCTCGGCGATGAGCTCGTAATCCTGGCCTTCCACGGGCGCGGCAGCGGGAGCGGCCCAGGCCAGCAGCGGGGCTGTTGCCAGCAGCATCAGCAACAGTCGGGGGAACAACTTCATCGTGGTGATTCTCCGTTGGAAAAACAGACGCCGACCTTGCGGCCGGCGTGTCTGCGTGGGCAGTTGCCGGGTCGCCGGAGCGACCGGCGGGTGTCAGGGTTGCGCGGCGGCGGTGGCTACCGTTGCGTCGTTGGCTCGATCATGCAGACCTTGGATGTAACTGGCCAGCGCCTGGATCTCCTGTTCGGTCAGCGCGTGGCTGATCTGGGCCATGATCTTGAACTGGGCGGCATCGGTCTCACCGGTCTGACCGGCCTGGTAACGCTGCAGGCGCTGGGCCACATAGCCGGCATGCTGGCCGCCGATATGCGGATAGGCCGGGCCCGGGTTGCCGGCGCCGGTCGGGCCGTGGCAGGCAATGCAGGCCGGGATGTTGCGGCTGCTGTCGCCGCCACGGTAGAGCTTCTGGCCCACTTCGAAGAATTTCATGCCCTGGTACGGGCCCTCGCTGACGACGGCGTCATCGGCCACACCGGCCCCGGACTTCTGGGTGGCGAAGAAGGCACCGACATCGCGCATGTCCTGCGGGGTCATGCCCTGCACGAAGGGCAGCATTGCCGCCACCGCGCCTTCATTGCGCTGGCCGCTGGCGATCAGCGCCAGCTCCTTGGCGATATAGCGCTCGCTCTGGCCGGCCAGGCGCGGGTAGATCTCCACCGCCGAGTTGCCGTCGGCACCGTGGCAGGCCGCACAAGTGGACGCCTTGGCCTCGCCGGCCTTGGCATCACCGGGCTTGGTCTTGCTGAAGTCGATCTCCAGCGAAGCGGTCTGGACAGGCGCATTGTCCGGCGCGGGAGTGACCGAGCTCTGGGCAAAGGCGACGGCGGCGATTACAGGGACTACCAATGCAGCAACGGCAAGAACACGAGCATGGCGCATGCTGAAGCTCCGTGTGGACCGGGCCGGGCGGGGCTTTCCGCCGGCATCGACCGGATTATCAACGGCGTTTCGCGGCACGGTCAACGCAGCAGTGCAGCAAAATCGGCCGGCAGGGCCGCCCGGAAGGGTACGGAAGCCGACGCGCGGCGCCGCAACATGCGATCCTATGCACATGTCATTGCTCATAGAACGCGCCCGTTACCACCTTTCCGCCCACAATTCCCGGCAGTTGCCGCCGGATCTGGGGGCCGAAGTGGCATTTGCCGGTCGCTCCAACGCCGGCAAGTCCAGCGCGCTCAATGCGCTGACCCGCCAGAACGCCCTGGCCCGTGTCTCCAAGACGCCCGGCCGTACCCAGCAGCTGGTGTTCTTCGAGGTGACGCCCGAGGCGCACCTGGTCGATCTGCCCGGCTACGGCTACGCCAAGGTGCCGCTGGACCTGCAGGCCCATTGGCAGGCCTTCATCGACCAGTATTTCCGCACCCGCAATGCCCTCAAGGGCTTGGTGGTGGTGATGGACATCCGTCATCCGCTGCGCGATTACGACCGCCAGATGCTGGGTTATGCGGTACAGCGCGGCCTGCCGGCGCATGCCTTGCTGACCAAGGCCGACAAGCTGGGCCGTGGCCAGCAGATGCAGACCCTGAAGAAAGTACGCAGCGACCTGCACTCGATTTTCGGTGAAACGGTCAGCGTGCAGACCTTCTCCGGCGAATCGCGCCAGGGCGTGGACGAAGCCCGCGGCATCATCGGCGGCTGGCTGGGCCTGAACCCGCCGGCAGCAGACGATGCAGGGAAAGCCGGGGCTGCGGGAGCGCCGTAAGCCGCAAGGCCGACAATGCATGGCTTGTGGGAGCGGCATAAGCCGCGAAGCTGGCAATGCCAGGATTGTAGGAGCGGCGTAAGCCGCGAAGCTGCCAATGCCAGGATTGTAGGAGCGGCGTAAGCCGCGAAGCTGGCCAACCATCAGGCCTGAGCGCATAGAAAACGCCGCCATATCAGGGCGGCGTTTTGTTTTTCGGCCCGGTTGTTGTGAGAGCTGAAGCAAAAGCAAAAGCCAGAGCCAGAGCAAAAGCCAGAGCTCCCCTCACCCCTACCCCTCTCCCGTAAACGGGAGAGGGGACTGCAACTGCAACAGCAACAGCAACAGCCAAGCCAACAGCCAAGCCAACAGCCCAAAGCCGCCCTGCTTACCGCTTCAACGGCGAAAATTCGCCCGGCACCCACGCAAACGCCTCGCCTTCGCGACGTACATGCCCCAGGCCCGGGAATGGCAGGTGCGCGCCGGCTACCCACCAGCCCTGATCGGACGCTTCCGCCATCAAGCGGCGACGGCTGGCAATGGCGGCGGTGCGGTCGCTGTCGGCCTCGAAGGCGGCGTCAGGACGGGCGAACTGGACGGCGTGGAAATGTACGATGTCGCCCCACACCAGCAGCTTCTGGTCGTTGCCGCCGTCCAGCAGGTAGGAGACATGGCCGGGGGTGTGGCCGTGGCTGTCCACTGCGGTGATGCCCACCGGCAGGCGCTCGCCGGGGGTGAACCTGTGCAGTTTGCCGGCGGCGACATACGGGGCCACCGCATTGCGTGCCATGCCGAAGGCCATGCGCAACTGCTGCGGGGCGGTGGCTTCGCTGGCCGGGTCCAGCCAGTAGCTGGCGTCGGCCTGCGACAGCCACACCGTGGCATTCGGGAACGCGGTCTTGCCCTGCGCATCCAGCAGCCCGCACATATGGTCGGGGTGGGCGTGGGTCAGCAACACGTCATCAACCTCGGCCGGGTCATGGCCGGCAGCGCGCAGATTGCCCAGCACCTGGCCCAGACCCGGGCCGAAGCATTGGGCGGTGCCGGTATCGATAAGGCTCAGGTGATCGCCGCGCTGTACCAGATAGGCGTTGACCGCGGTCTGCAGGCCCTGTGCGTCTTCCGGCACATAGCGGTGATCCAGCAGGCGGGTGACCGTGGTTGGATCAATACCCACCAGTTCCTGCCGGCCCAGCGCCACCGCGCCGTCGAACAGTGCGGTGACCTGCAGTTCGCCGATCTGCTGGTGATACACGCCGGCGACCTGCTGCTGTGCATCGTGCGGGCTGCGCGCCTGGGCACCGCAACTGAGGGCTAGCATCAGCAGGGCGGTGGCAATCGTGTGTGGGGGGCGGATGGGCATGGGGGTTCCTGCAGGGGCGGCTCTGCCGCGGGACCTTCATGCTGCGCCGGTTGCCCGCCGCGATCCGCTCATAATGGCGCGCGAACTGCTCGCCCTGCGGTCAGCTATTGCCGATGGCCGCAGGCTCCAGCCCATAGCGCGCGCTGAAACGTTTGTTGAAACTGCTCAGCGAGCGGTAGCCGGCGCGCGCTGCCACGGTCTTCAAGGGCAGCCGGGTGGTGTAGAGCAGCTGCATGGCGTGGGCGAGGCGGGTATCGGCGACCAGCCCGCGCACGCTGAGCTGTTCGCCGGCCAGGCGCCGCCGCAGGGTGGCACCGCTGAGGCCCAGGTGTGATTCGAAATCACGTGATTGCCAATCGCGCTCCGGTTGCGCGGCCACCAGGTCACGGATGCGATCGCCCAACCCGGGTTCGGGTGCGACCAGCAGGCTGCCGTGGCCGCGCCGGCAGAACGCCACCACCAGCGTCGCCAGCGCCAGCCGTGCTTCAACGTAGTGACCCTGCTGCAGTGCCTGCCGCCATTGCAGCAGCGCGGCCGCGTGCTCGACCAGCCGCAACCGCGCCAGCGCAGGGCCGGCCTCGGGCAAGGGCTCGCTCCACAGGGCACGGGCTGCGCCCAGTACTTCCGGGCACAAGGGCACGAGGGCGGTCAGATACAGGCCGCTGTGCGGGTCCGGGATGTTGACCACGTCGATGCGGCAGCGGCGGCTGATCAGGAACAGATCGCCGGGCGCGAATTCCAGGGCCTGCTGTGCGGTACGTACCTGCTTGCGCCCCTGCAGCAGGATGGCGAACTGCGGCTGTGGGATTTCCACCGAACTGGCGCCATGCTCGGCGCGCGCGGTGATGCAGGCATAGCCTTCGGCACGTTGGCACTCCACCAGCGAGGACAGCTGGGCCAATACGCTGAGTGTGGCGTCCGTTTCGGCGTTCATCACTTACACGGTGATCTGGAACAGGTGACCGATGGCCGAGGCCGCGGCCATCGCCAGCGCGCCCCAGAACACCACCCGCAGCGCGCCACGCAGGGGCTGCGCGCCACCGGCGCGGGCCGCCAGTGCGCCGGTGATGCACAGCCCGACAATGGTGGCGGCGGTGGTGGTTTCCGCCACCCATGCGGGCGCTGCCAGCAACGCAGTCAGTACCGGCAGCGCGGCGCCAACGATGAAGGCGCTGGCTGACGCCGCTGCGGCTTGCAGGGGGCGGGCGCGCAGTTGTTCGGTGATGCCGAGCTCATCGCGTGCATGGGCGGCGAGGGCATCGTGGTCGGTGAGCTGCTCGGCAACCTGCCAGGCCAGATCCGGGCTGAGCCCGCGCCGGCGATAGATGGCGGCCAGTTCTTCAAGCTCGCTGTGCGGGTCTTCGTGCAGTTCGCGCTGCTCCCGCACCAGTTCGGCGCGTTCGGCATCGGCCTGGGACATCACCGAGACATATTCCCCGGCCGCCATCGACATGGCACCGGCGACGGTGCCGGCGACGCCGGTGGCCAGGATGGCCGAGGGGCTGGCACCGCCTGCGGCGACGCCAACCACCAGGCCGGCGACCGAGACGATGCCGTCATTGGCCCCCAGCACGGCGGCACGCAGCCAGCCGATACGCTCGGAACGATGGGTTTCACGATGATGGCTGCGGCTCATGTGCACAGTGTAGGGCCGGCGCCCGGCCAATCGCGGAATGACTCGCAGGCGCAGTCCCGCAGGCGGTCAAGTCTGCTTTTATAGGATGCTGAAAACTGTTGCCGTGACACGATGGCAATCTAGGCCGCGATATAGTGCGCCCTTGCGATGGCGGGGGCTGGCCCCCACCTTCCCGCCCTGACCAGAATTCTGCGAGTCTGCCCTTGTCGAGCCCGAGCCACGTCGCTGATACCCCCATCTCCCACCGCGACCAGCTGGTCGAGAGCATTGCCTCGGGCGAAAAACCCAAGTCGCAATGGCGGATCGGTACGGAGCACGAGAAGTTCGGCTTCCGTCTGGATGACCTGCGCCCGCCCACATTTGATGGTGAGCGCGGCATCAATGCGCTGCTCAATGGCCTGACCCGCTTCGGCTGGGAGCCGGTGCAGGAGGATGGCAACACCATTGCCCTGCTGCGTGATGGCGCCTCGGTGACGCTGGAGCCTGCCGGGCAGCTGGAACTTTCTGGCGGTGCCTTGCTGACCCTGCATGACACCTGCATGGAAACCGGCAGCCACCTCAATGAAGTGGCGCAGGTGGCCAGCGAGCTGCAGCTGGGTTTCCTCGGCATGGGTTTCCAGCCCAAGTGGGCGCGTGCCGACATGCCGTGGATGCCCAAGGGCCGCTACCAGATCATGAAGAACTACATGCCCAAGGTCGGTTCGCTCGGCCTGGACATGATGACCCGCACCTGCACGGTGCAGGTCAACCTGGATTACGCCAGCGAAGCGGACATGGTGAAGAAGTTCCGCGTGTCGTTGGCACTGCAGCCCATTGCCACCGCGTTGTTCGCCGATTCGCCGTTCACCGAAGGCAAGCCCAATGCCTACCTGAGCTACCGCTCGCACATCTGGACCGATACCGATCCGGACCGCACCGGCATGCTTGATTTCGTGTTCGAGGATGGCTTCGGCTACGAGCGCTACGTCGACTATCTGTTGGATGTACCGATGTACTTCTCCTACCGCGACGGCATCTATCACGATGCCAGCGGGCAGAGTTTCCGCGACTTCATGCAGGGCAAGCTGCCGGCCTTGCCGGGCGCGATGCCGACCCTGCGTGACTGGTCGGATCACACCACCACGGCATTCCCGGAAGTACGGCTGAAGAAGTACCTGGAAATGCGCGGCGCCGACAGCGGCCCGTGGAGCCGGATCTGTGCCTTGCCGGCGTTCTGGGTCGGCCTGCTGTACGACGAGACCGCGTTGAACGCCGCCTGGGACCTGGTCAAGGATTTCAGCCTGGCCGAGCGCAACGTGCTGCGCGATGGCGTGCCCAAGCATGCGATGAACCTGCCGTTCCGCAACGGCACGGTGCGTGACCTGGCGCGTGAGGCCCTGGCGATTTCGCGCGATGGCCTGCGTCGTCGTGCCGCGCTCAATGCCGATGGCCAGGATGAAACGCGCTTCCTGGATGTACTGCAGGAGATCGTGGATTCGGGCAAGACCGCGGCCGAGCGCAAGCTGGAGCTGTTCCATGGCCGCTGGAATGGCAGCGTGGATCCGTTGTTTGCCGAGTTTGCGTACTGATTGATGCGGCTTTAGGAAATGGGCCTGGGTATTGGCCCTCGCCTTGGTTTCGCCTTGGCACTGTTTCTGCCGTTGCCCTTTTGCAGTCATTCCCGCCTTGGCGGGAATGACTGAGCAGGAGCGGTTCCCGTCTTCGGGGGAATGACGCTTTGAAGAGCCGAGGCGCTCGAATAGCGTCCTGACCTAGGGCGCTTGCTAGACTGCCGGCCTCATCTCTGGAGTCACACGCATGGGCAGCACGGCAGAAGAAATCGTCTTCTATACCAATCCGATGTCGCGCGGTCGCATCGTGCGCTGGATGCTGGAAGAACTGGGGCAGCCGTATCGCACCGAGGTGCTGGAATTCGGCAAAAGCATGAAGGCGCCCGCGTTCCTCGCCATCAACCCGATGGGCAAGGTGCCTACCATCGTGCATCGCGACGTGGTGGTCAGTGAGGCGGCGGCGATATGCACCTATCTGGCAGATGCATTCCCCGCTGCCGGCCTGGCCCCGGCGTTGGACGATCCGCTGCGGGGCAGCTATCTGCGTTGGATGTTCTTCGCAGCCGGCCCGGTGGAGGCGGCAGTCAGCGCCAAGGCACTGGGCTTGCTGGCGCCGGCGGACAGGGCCGGCACGGTGGGCTATGGCAGCTTCGATCAGGTCGTCGATACGCTGGAGCAGGTGGCCGGCAACGCCTCACCGTGGTTGCTGGGCGAGCGCTTCAGCGCGGCGGATGTCTACGTCGGCAGCCAGGTGCTGTGGGGACAGATGTTCAAGACCCTGCCCGAGCGTGATGCATTCAACCGCTACGCGGCGCAGTTGCGCACGCGGCCGGCATGGGCGCGCGCCGCCGCGTTGGACGACGCGCTGATTCCGCCGAGCAGCTGAGCAGCGCGCAGAGGAGCGTGGCAAGTCGGTAACGTGCCGCGCTCAACGGGGCATCGGCCCATTGCCAGGCCGGCGCCTGTTGCCGGGCGGTTTCTGCCGCCTGGTTCCGGCCCAAGGCCCGCTGCGCCGGAGCCAGTGCCACGATGCAGGCAACCGAAGTTTCCAGCAGCGGCAGCTCGGTAGGATTCGCAGTTGGTACTGCTGCGGAAACCGCGTACGTCTGTTTGAAGAACCGCCGCCGGCCGGTGCCCAAAGTGCCGGGTGGTTGTGCTTGCAGGCCAGGGCCAGGCGACCCTTAAATAATTCATGCGTCGGCGCAGTTCTACGCATTTGTCGCACGGTCACCTGCAGCGCACAGTTCCTGCAGATATCAACCAAGGTGCGGTGATGAAACCAAGGCAGGGAGTTCGTTGGGGGTTGCGGGTGGCTGCAACGTTGGTTGCGGGAGTGACTGCAGCAAGCGCGTAGGCAGGCGAGCCGGCGGAATGGACGGCGCCGATCAAACCGTTCCGAATCGTCGATAACATCTACTACGTTGGCACCGAAGGGCTGGCCGCGTATCTGATCGTGTCAAAGCATGGTGCGATCCTGCTCGATGCCCCGATTGCCGCCAACGCCGAGCAGATCGAACGCAACATCGAAAACGTGGGCGTGCCCTTGCGCGACGTGCGACTGCTGATCAGCAGCCACGCGCATGCCGATCATGTGGGTGCGATGGCCGCACTCAAGCACGGCAGCGGTGCGCGCGTACTTGCCAGCGCAGGTGACCGCTGGGCGCTTGAGAACGGCAGAAACCAAGGTGACAACAATTACGGTGTGATGCCGTTTGCGCCGATCAAGGTGGATGAGGTCGTCAGCGACGGGCAGCAGGTGCGGTTGGGTGAGGTTGCGCTGACCGCGCATCTCACTCCCGGACACACCGCCGGCTGCACCAGTTGGAGCATGACCGTGAATGATCGCGGTACGCCGCGTGAGCTGCTGTTCCTGTGCAGCATCACGGTTGCTGGCAATACCTTGATTGGCAATCGCAGCTATCCCCGCATCGTCGAGGACTTCCGCGCGACGTTCGTGAAGCTGGGGGCGATGCATGCAGATATCGTACTGAGTGGCCATCCCGATACGGCCGGTGTTCTGCAACGGCAGGCGCGACGCGCGGGCGGTGACCTTGAGGCTTTTGTGGAACCCGGTCTTCTCGCAAGCTTGGTTGGTGAGCACAAAGCGGATTTCGAAGCGGCGCTGACCAAGGCGAGTGCGCCGGAAAAGGGGCGATGACAGGCAGCCGAGATCTTGAGTTTCCTCTTCGCTCGTGGCCATCGGTCGTCGTGTCTCAACAGCATGAGGCAATGACCTGGCCCGGTTGAGCGCAGCGACCGGATGAAGTCGTCGAACCTGCAGAACAAATCTCTCATCGACACCCGGTAGAGCTGCCGGGTGCGCTGTGCTTAGCCGCGTTACGCTTGCTTCGGTCGTGTCACTGGCTGTTTACTCAAGGGCAAGTGCCTGCCGCAGGCCTGCAACATGTGCACGGCCGACAGGCAGCTCGGCGCCACCGTTCAATACCAGCCAGTAACGGCTGCCAGTGCCGGCATGCAGCGTGCTGATATGGCGCAGGTTGACCAGATAGGAGCGATGGCAGCGCACGAAGTCCGGCGGCAGCACAGCGCTCAGCCCAGCCAGTGATTTGTCGTGCAGCTCGCTGCGGCCATCGCGCATGCGCAGTTCGCTGTAATCACCATCGGCGCGGATCCACTGCACATCGGTCAGTTCCACCAGAGCCGTGCCTTGTGCGCGCCAGATGCCGAGATAGCGGGCGCGGCCGGCGCTATAGCGGCCGACATCCAGCAGGCGCTCCAATGCCTGCCCCAGGCGTTCGCGCGAAAAGGGTTTCGGTACGAAATCCAGCACGCCGTGCTCGAAAGCCTGCAGGGCGCGTTCGCGATGGGCCGAAACGACCACGCAGTGGTAGCGGCCGGCGACGGCGCGGCGCAGCAGGTCGAAACCGTCTTCGCCGCCGAGGTTGAGGTCCAGCAACAGGCCGTCGTAGACGCTGCGCTGCAGGCGATCGCCTGCAGTGTCCAGATCGGCGACGGCATCGAAGCGCGCGCGGGTTCCTGCAAGCTCAGCGCACAGGCGCAGCAGGCGCTGTTGCACCAGCGGTTCGTCTTCGACAATCAGGATGCGCATGTCAGCTCGATGCGGCTGCACCAGTCGGCGCCATCGGCGCCTTGGCTGTACTGCCAGCGGTTGGGATGGGAGGCGGCCAGGCTGGCCTCGATGTAGCGCGTGCCAGTGCCCTGGCCACGGTGGGGGGCGCTGCCGCAGGCGCTGCGCAGCTCCAGAATCCAGCGTTGGCCATCGCGTTGCACGCGCAGCCGGAAGGGATGCTGTGCGCAGGCCACCGCGCCGGCGTGGGTCAGTGCGTTCTCGACCTGCGCGTGCAGCACGCCGGGCGGCAGCGACAGTCGCAGGTCATCGGCATCGACATCGAGTGTCATTGTCTGGTCCAGTGCCTGGCCGACGATATCCAGATGGTTGCGGCACAGCGCCAGTTCTTCAACCAGGGGCACGCTCTGGCGGCTGCTGCTGTCGCGCAGGCGGTCGAACTGCTCGGCCAATGATTCAACCAGACGGCTGGCGCGTGGTGGTGCCTGTTCGATCAGTTCCTGCAGGCAGGTGAGGGTGTTCATCAGCCAATGCGGTTGGATACCCCGCTGCAGCAGCTGCAGTGAGAGGCTTGCACGCTCTTCGCGCAGGCGTGCGTTGTGCAGGTCCAGGGCGCGTACCTGTGCTGCGTGGCAGAGCAGCAGGAAGCCCATCAGCACGGCAAGCAGCAGGAAGTACGGGCCGTCGAGGAAGGCGCCGGGCGCGACCAGCAAAGCCAGCACGCCGGCCAGCAGCAAGGCCAGGATTGGCCAGCGTTCCTCGCGCTCGCCATGGGTACGCAACAGCAGCGCCGCCGAGGCAAGCAGGCTCAACAGCAGCACCACCGCCGAGCGGATATCAAAACCGGGCAGCGCGATGACGGTCACCAGCAACACCAGTACGTAACCGATGCGCAGGCTTCTGTGCACGCTGACATTGAAACGTCGTGCAAGGTAGGCGGGCAGCAGCACGGCCGCCGCCACATGCAGAACCAGCAAGGCGTACAGGCGCGGCCCATGCCATGGATAGGGATAGCCCAGCACCGGCCGCCAGGCTTCTATCACCGGCAATGCCATGCCGACCGCGCACAGGGCGAGCAGCAAATGACCGCCCGGCATCTGCGGGCGGCCACGCTGCAGCGCAAGGAAGTACAGGCACGCGGCTGCAAGTGCGCCGGTGGCAAAGGCGGCGATCAGCCACGGCAGCACGCCGCGCTGGTACAGGACCTGCGCTGGCGCCACCGCCACCAGTGCATCGGCGCTGTGCAGGCCAAACTGCTGGTGGTGGCTGGAGGCCAGCACCCGCAGTTCGTCGACGGTATCCGGCGCAGACGGTGGCAGCACGCGGGTGATGTCGACCTGGCCGGGACGTTCCTGCGCGGCCGTCATGCCGACGCGGCCGTTGCCTGCCAGCGGCTGGCCGTTCCAGTACAACTGGCTGGCGGCGCGTAACGAAAGACGCAAGGCACGCCCGCCATCGTCGGCTGCCGTGCCTGCGGGTGAATGCCAGCGCAGCCAATAGGGGCCGCGCCAACTGGCCAGTGCACCCTGATCGATGGGTTGCCAGTCGAGCGTGGGTGGCGGTGATGTCGGCAGGCCGCCTGCGGCGCTGATGCTGGCCGGCGCCATTTCCCCGTCCAGCAGATGCAGCGTTGTTGCATCGCGCAGCAGCACGGCCAGCCAGGCGGCGACCGCAAAGACCAGTACGGCCAGTACACTCAAGGTTCGTAGGATCGGCATGGCGCTATCGTATCGGCTGGACGGAGACGCTGGGCGGTCCGCCGGAGCTGTTGGGCGGACGCACGCCACGCAAGTGCGGTGCGCGGGCAGATGCTGTTGATGTGGCGAAGGCAACCGGAGTTCCGGCGATGCCAAGGCCATGGCAACACCCACCTTCCCGCCCATCGGAGCCGGCCATGTCCAACATCTCTCTTTCCGTTACGCGTACCCGCCTGCAGTTCACCGCGACGCCTGCCAATACGGCGCTTGCTCGTATGTCGTTGGATACCGCGAAACCTGTCGCGGTGGCGCGCAAGCGCAGCGCACGGCAACTGCTGCCGGTGGCCGCAGGCCTGCTGGCGCTCGGTCTTGCGCTGGCCTCTACCTCGCCGGCGCTGGCCAGTGATGGGCCGGCGCCGCTGGTATTCACGCCGTATGCAATGCAGACCAAAGGCAATGGCACCATCGCCACCGAAGAAGCTTTCCTGGAAGTGCCGCGCCGGCACAGCGAACCGAACGGGCCGCGTATCCGCCTGCGCGTGGTGCGGTTGCCGGCGACGGGGGGCGATGGCCATGCCGCGCCGGTGGTGTATCTGGCCGGCGGCCCGGGTGGCTCCGGTTTCGGCACCGCGCTTGGCCCGCGTTGGCCGGTGTTCGACCAGATCCGGCGTGAGACCGATGTGCTGTTGCTCGACCAGCGCGGCACAGATTTTTCGCAGATGCCGCCGGAATGCCCGCACGAGCAGAAGTTCGATGATGCCCAGCCGCTGCAGCGCGAGGCAGCGCTGGTCGCGTTGAAGGCCACCCTGGCCCAGTGCATGGCCTTCTGGAAGAACGCCGGGGTGGACATGGGCGCCTACACCACGGCCGAAAGTGCCGACGACATCGAATACCTGCGCCAGGCCATGCGGCTGCCACGGCTGAGCCTGTGGGGCATGAGTTATGGCACGCATCTGGCGCTGGCCACCGTGCGCCGCCACCCAGACAGTCTTGAACGCGTGGTGTTGATGGGCAGCGAAGGGCCTGACGACACGATCAAACTGCCACTGGCCGCTGATGCCTTGTTGGCCGACCTGGCGGTGATCGCCCGCAAGGACGGCTTCGATGACCTGCAGGGATCGGCACAGCGTGTGCTGGCCAAACTGCGGCAGCAGCCGGGGCAGGGCAGCAGCCCGATGCATGACGGCAGGAAGGTGACCATCGGCGCCTTCGATGCACAGCTGGCGATTGCGATCGCGCTGGGGCGGCGTTCCACCCAGCGCATGCTGCCGCTGGCACTGCGCGAGGCCGAAGCTGGCAATTACGATCTGCTTGGTGCCATCGCCTTGATGGTGCGCGAGGGCCTGGGCGGGTTCCGCGCCATGCCCACGGCGATGGATGTGGCGTCCGGTCAGAGCCCGCAGCGCAGGGCGCTGGCCGCTGCGCAGGCGCGGCAAAGCCTGCTGGGTGATGCGCTGAACTTCCCGTTCCCGGAGGTCGCCGACGGCAGTGGCCTGCTCGATCTGGGCGACGCATTCCGCGCTCCGCTGCGCAGTGATGTGCCGGTGTTGTTCATCAGCGGCACGCTCGACGGCCGCACCCCGCATGCCAATGCCCAGGCGCTGCTGCCGGGTTTCAGCAAGGGTAGGGAGCTGCTGCTGCGAGGGGCCAGCCACGACAACGAGATGTGGCTGGGCAACCCTGCTATCGCCAGCAATATCGCCGGCTTCCTGGCCGGGCGTCCGCTGAGCGATGCGGTACTGGATGTGCCGTTGCCGGTCTTCATCGGCAGCCGCACCGAGCTGTAAGCACGCGCATGCAATGGCGGCCGGGGCGGTGCGCAGGCAGCGTGCCGCTCCGGCAAGCCGGGTGATGTCGTCAATGAAACGGTGCTGCAGGCAGCCGTAATCGGTGTGGTTCCACGGCGTCGCCCAGCCCGGGCGACGTTCTGTGTTGCGGTTGCGGCGGTGCCGGTGGTGGCAGGTAAGTAATTGATTGGTATCGGCTTCATTTATCTTCATGCAGACATCAGGCGCTTCATTCGGCTGCATGTTTGTCTGCTGGCTCCTTACCTGGAGCACCGTGATGACACTGCTGAGCCGTTTCCCCGTGTTTGCCTTCCTGCTGTTGGCTGCCGCTTCCGTGGCCGCCGCGCCGCCGCCCAGCGAGCACTGGACACTTTTCGATCCGGCCACGCATGGCTTGGATGCGGCCAGGTTCAGCGCCCTGGATGCCGCGATCAACAGCGGGCAGGCGCCGGACACCACCAGCGTGCTGGTCGTGCATCGCGGCCAGCTGGTGCACGAGGCCTACTTCAATGGCGCTGACCGCAGCAGCCTGCACAACACCCGCTCACTGACCAAGACCGTGACCGCGATGCTGGTCGGCGCGGCCATCGACCGCGGCATGATCAGCGGCGTGCAGGCGCCCGTGTTGGGCTTCTTTCCGGACCGCCATCCCGCCCACCCGGGTGCCTTCAAGAACGCGATCAACATCGAAGACCTGCTGACCATGAGCGCGCAGTGGGAGTGCGACGACAACAATGAGTATTCGGCCGGGCACGAGGAGCGCATGTACGTCAGCGCCGACTGGACCGGCTTCACCCTGGATCTGCCCGAGCGCGGTTATGCGCCGTGGATGAAGCGCCCGGCCGACAGTCCGCATGGACGCGCGTTTGCTTACTGCACGGCGAACGCCTTCCTGTTGGGCGCCATTGTCGAGCGCGCCAGCGCCATGCCGTTGCAGCGCTTTGCCGCCGAGGTACTGGAGCGGCCATTGGGCATTGCGGCATCGGTCTGGAACCGCTCGTCCGAAGGTGTGGGCATGGGCGGTGGCGGCACGGAATACCGCAGCCGTGACCTGGCCAAGCTCGGCCAGCTGCTCATCGACGAGGGGCGCTGGGATGGCCGCCAGGTACTGCCCGCCGCCTGGGCGCGGGCGATGACCCAGGTGCACGCGCAGACCCCGTTCGATGCCGACTATGGCTACCAGATCTGGCGCTTCCCGTTCACTGCGGGTGGCAAGCCGGTACACGCCTGGGCGATGTCCGGCAATGGTGGCAATGCGGTGTTCGTGGTGCCGGAGAAGCAGCTGGTGATGGTGGTGACGCGCACGCACTTCAACCAGCGCGGCATGCACCAGCAAACCCAGAAGCTGCTGCAGGACTACGTGCTCAGCGCGTTGCCGTAACGGCCTGCGCATCGGCCGGCAGCTGGCCGGAGGCGATGATACGTGCACGTTCGCTGGCCACTGCTGTCGCCATCGTGTCCAGCAGCTGCGCGAAGCCTTGGTCTTCGCGCAGCCTGGCGAACAGCGGTGACACCCGCAGATAGCCGGCGTTGCGATAGCCGGCGCTCACAGCTGCCTGCATTGCCGCCAACGCCGCCTTGTTGTCACCGGCCAGGTTGGCCAGCAATGCGGCATCAATACCATCGAGCGGGTCGCTGCCTTGTGCCAGCCCCGCGCGCAGCGAGGCGGCATCCTGCAACAGTACCGCTGAGGCGGGTGCCGGTTCTGCGCCCGCCAGCCAGGCGAGGGTTCTGGGCAGGCTTGCATCGGCTCTCAACACGCGTGCGCGTTGGGCAGCTGTGCGCGCAGCAGCTGTGTCGCCACGTTGGAGTGCCAGCTCGGTGTCCAGCAGATACAGCTGCGCGTGTTCGGTGCCGCGCGCATGCGCTTCGTCCAGCGCCGCCTGTGCTTCAGCGGGGCGGCCATGTTCATAGAGAAAGTTCGGCCAGGCGATATTGGAGAACACGTTGTCCGGGTAAAGCTGGAAGCTGCGCCGGTAGCGTGCTTCAGCGGCCGCGCTGTAGCCGAGCAGATCCAGATTGGAGGCAACCTGCAACTCCCAGAAGCGGACCTGCTCGGGATGGCGCACCGCCAGGTTGGCCGCCAATGCGTCGGCCAGGCGCCCCTGCCGTGCATACAGATAGGCGGCCGAAGCGCGGCTGCCATCGGCGTCCGGGTCCAACTGCACCGCGCGCTCATAGGCGGCGAGTGCTGCATCGACCTGGCCACGGCAATCATGGCTGTAAGCCAGCACCGCATAGGCGGCAGACGATTGTGGTTGGCGCGCGATCACTGCTTCGGCCAGGGTCTGTGCCTGCGCTGCATCCTCGGCAGTGCAGTTGTACAGGCAGACGCGCGCGGCCTGTGCACGGGCCACCCCCAGTTGTGCCTGCACATCGTCCGGGGCCTGCTGCAGATGTTGCCTGTACAAGGCAAGCGCGCGCTCATTGTTGTCGTGCTGGCCGATGCCTGCGTAATAGTCCGCGCGTTGCAGCAGGGGCGACACCGCCGCAGCATCGGCAGGCCATCGCCACCAGACCAGAGCGCCGACGAGCAGCAGGGCAGCGGTCAGCGGGATGGCAATACGCCGCGATGATGCACTTGCCGGTGCCGGGTCGGACACTGCCGCCGTTGCGGTCTGGGGAGCCTCGGCCACCGGCTCACTGCACAGCTGGTAACCCTGGCCGCGCACCGAGCGGAGGTAGCGCGCCTTGCGGCCGTCATCGCCCAGTGCCTGGCGCAACAGCCGCACCCGTTGGGTGACCGTTTCCTCGTTGACGATTGCTGGCGCCCAGATGTTGGCGATCAGCGCGTCAAAGCCGACCACCCGCGTGCCCTGGGTCAACAGATAGTGCAGCAGGCGGAAATTGAGCCCGGCGACATCCAGCAGTTGGCCGTCATCGCGCAGCACACGTTGCCGGGCCACATCGATGCGCAGGTCGTCCAGGCGGTAGTGCAGGGGCGTGCTGTCGAGGGGATCGGACATGGCAACGATGGTGGTGGGCGGCACTGGCTTGGGTGGGCAAGATTAGCAGGCGGCGCCGGCCGCACTGCGGCATGCCTGCGGCTGCAGCTCAACAGTGGGGTTGGCGTGGTGGACGAGCGCGCCTGCCGCGTTAGCGCTGTCTGGGCGGCTTGGCCCTGTGGCAGGCAGTGCCGTCAAAAGGCTGCCGACGAGGTCACGGAATTGGAGTTCTGCGCAAAATGCCGGAATCCGCCCGCCGGACCCGCAGGCAACCACGCTCTGGTCAGTACGCGGTGAGCGCACGCGGATGCAACCCGAGATCGGGCGCGCGGACAACGACGCAGTCAGGCGCGGAATATCGCCTGTGAAATTCAGGTGTCATGTAGTGGCTGCATGAGCGCTGCGTTGCAGCCGTGATGTCCGACCGCGACATTGCCGGCAGGACATCGCCAAGTGTTTGTTTTTTTTGGGGATGAATGCGATTTCGACTATTGCAGCTGACCTGTCCGCTGCATGGCTGCGTGGCTCGGAGCCGCGGGGCGCGCGTTGCAGATTTTTGCTGCAAGTCTCAGTTCGGCGGGGGCCGGGTTTCATAGGCGAAACAGCTGACTTTCGGGAACGCGGATTACCGATACCCGTGGAGGCCGCCGTAACAATCCCGACGCACGTTCACATGCGTGTTCAGGCAGATCTAATGCCATCAATCTTGACGTGGTTTTCACAGGAACGATTGCATTTTCCGCATCGGGGTATGCAGTGATCCTCAAAAGCTTCGGAGATGCCGACACCGCCTGTAGGTGTTGCGCGCTCCGGGCTGTAGTCCTTCATGACGTGTAGCGCCGTGCATAGGGGCGATGCGCAGCGATTTCCCCGGTGGGATGGGTGTTCTGGAGAGGTGCGATGTCGCAGTTGCTTGTGGCTGGTGCTCCGGTACGGCGTAAGGGTGCTGCGCGGAATTTGGCCAGGCATGTTCTCGGCCCGATCTTCCTGCTGTTGCTGCTGGGCTGGGTGCCGGTAGCCGCTGCGGCCAATCTAGGAATCAGCAGCCTCACCGAACTTGTCGATCCGGTGCCTGCGGGCGGCGTCATCGATTACAGCTTGGTCATCCAGAACGGTGGTCCCGAAGCGGTAGCCGATACCGTCGTCGCATTTGATCTTCCAGCAGGTACCAGCGCGATCAATCTGCCGGCCTACTGCAGCGTGGACGCGGTTGTGAGCACGCGCGTTGTGTGTGTGATTCCGCAGGCGCTGGCCAATGGTGATTCGTTTCAGATCGATCTGCAGGTAAGCACTGCGGGCCTCGGCCCCTCGACCGTTGGCATCACCGCCGCGCTCGGCCGCCAACCCCCGCCGCCGGCTGGCACCCCGCTGGGTAGCTTGCCGCCGAACGATCCGTTCTTCGCCGGTGACTCCAACATTGTCGACAACCTGGCAACCCAGAACACCACCTTGATCCAGGCCGGTGACCTGGCGCTGAGCAAGAGTGCCACGCCCGACCCGGTGGCGGCCGGTGGCGAAGTGACCTACACCATCATCGTCACCAACAACGGGCCGAGCGTATCGACCAATTTCAATGTTGCCGACACCTTGCCGAGCGGCGTCACTTTTGTGGCCGGCAGCGCGCAGGCTGTGACCGGCAGCTGGACGTTCGCCGCGCAGGACGGTACCTATCCCGGCAGCCTCGCGGTGGGCCAGAGCGCAAGCTATACGTTCAGGGGCAAGGTCAATGTGGCCAGCGGCAGCGTGGTCAACACCGCCACGGTCATCGCGGTGGGTACACCCGATCCGATCCCCGGCAACAACAGTGGCAGTGCGTCGGTGACCGTTGCGGCCGGCGCTGACCTGGCCATCGACAAGACCGCAGCGCCTGCACCGGCGCTGCCAGGCGAGCTGATCACCTTCACCGTTACCGTGACCAACAACGGCCCCAGCCCAGCCGAAAACGTGTCCTGGACCGATCCGATGCCGAACGGCTTCCTGATCGAAAGCACCGCCGATGCGCCGGGCTGGACGTGTACAACCAATGGCGCCAACACGGTACATGGTTGCACCTTGCCAGCCCCGCAGACCTTGGCGGTGGGCGCCAGCGCAACCTTCACCATCACCGCGCGGGTGCCACTGACAGGACCGGTAGCAATGGCGCGGTCTCCAATACCGCCACGGTCTCCGGCAGCCTGCCTGACAGCAACGCCACCAACAACGACAGCACCGCGAACTTCACCGTGCTGCCCAACGGTGCCGACCTGAGCCTGAGCAAGAGCAAGGCACCGCAGCTGGTGCCGATCTGGCCTGGCCCTGGCGCGCCTCCGGCCGGCAGTGGCTACATCATCACCTCAACCATCAATGTGCAGAACCAGGGGCCTGCGCCGGCCACCAGCGATGTGCAGGTGGTGGATGAGCTGGCCTTGGGTGAAGAGTATTTCCCCTCCGTCACCACGCCGTGGACCTGCACCGCCACCCCGTATGCGGTGAACTCGCGGCAGATCGTCACCTGCAACTTCGACGGCCCCTATCCGCTGGCCGCTGGCCAAGCCACGCCGCCATTGAAGCTGCTCAGCTTTGCCCACCCGGAGGCCGAAGGCACCAACTTGACCAACATGGCCTGCGCCGGCGGCAGTGGCGGTTCGACGGAGCCTGGCACCGGCAGCGGCCTGGGCGACCCGAACAACACCAATGACTGCAATGGTGCGGGCATCCGGCCTTCGCTCGAGCGCGCCGACCTGAGTATTGCCAAGCGCACCAATGGTGTGGGCGCGGCCGACAACACCTTGCCGATCGGCTACACCGGCATGAGCTACACCATCACGGTGAGCAACGCCGGCCCGGATGCCACCACCGGTGTGGTGGTGGAAGATTCGCTGCCGGGCTTCCTGCAGGGGCGTACCAGCGCCACCGTGCAGGCACCGGCGAACTGGACTTGCACAGTCAGCGCGTCGGGCACGCTGCATTGTGAATCCGGCACGACGCCGCTGCCGGCCAACACGCCTACCGATATCGTCGTGACGCTGACCGGGCCGCTCGCAGACAGCGCCTCACGCCCAGCCGCTGCCTGCGGCGCCGTTGCCGCACCGGCGGGCGCATGGTGCAACACCGCCGGCGTTGGCATCGACCCCTCGGTGGCCGGTGCTGCCGGCGAGGTCAACCCGGGCAACAACACCGGCTCGGACTATGTGCGCGTGCCGCGCGTTGCCAACGTCAAGACCGAGGCCAAGACCATCACCTCCGGCAACCCGGGTGGAGTGGGCCTCGAGACGACCTACCGCATCGAATACCGCAATGAAGGCCCGTCGCTGGCGCCGGCCGTGGTGTTCCGCGACGTGATCAATCTGCGCGATGATGACCCCGGCTTTACCCTGGTGACCGACAACCGCAACGGTGGCGGCAGCCAGGAATGCGTTCCCACCGTTACCGGTGGGGTGACGCTGACGCCAGGCACCGGCGGTGTACAGAACGTCACCTCCAACGGCGCGGCAGCCGGCACGCTGGTAATCACCTGCACCCCGTTGGACATGCCAGGTGGCCAGCAGAACACGCTGACTGTGGTGATCCGGCCGCTGGACGATCCAATCGCCGGTGGCCGGCTGCGCGAGTACATGAATACCGCCGACTTCTTCTTTGATCGTGATGGTGATGGCACTGCTGACGCAAGCGGCGGTGTCGATGCCAACGGCGAGTATGAGTACAACAGCATCGCCACTCCGGCCGATGACGAGAAGTCGGCCACGCTGACGGTTTCCGACGGTGATGTGGACCTGGTGATGAACAAGGAGGACACCGGCTTCACCGGCGGCGTCGATCCCTTGCCGTATGACCCCAACGACCCGGCCGGCAACTTCATCAGCTACCGGCTGAGCGTGCAGAACCTGGGGCCGTCGGTGGCCAGCAGCGTGACCATCACCGATACCATCACGCCAGAAGCAGGCAAGACGGTGCGCTTCGTGGGTGCTTCGCCATCGCCTACCGGGCCGTTCAGCCCGATCAGGTGCCCGCTGACCGCAGGTAGCAACCCGACCACCGGCAGCCCGCTGACCGTGGAATGTGAAGCGCCGGGCGCGGGTTTCGACGGCAGCAACACCGAAGGCGTGATTGCCCCCGGCGCAACGTCGATCCTGTATCTGCGTTACCAGTACCAGTCGCAGCCTGGTGCCGGCGGCGATACGATCAGGAACGTGGCAGAGGCCCTGGCGGCCGAGCCTGAAAGCAATCCGGCCAACAATACCGAAGACGAAACGACTTCCATCCGCAGCAAGGTGGACCTGGCCATCGTCAAGCAGGCCGTGTCCAGGGCCACGCCGCCAAATCCCGATCCCAGCGTTGCGCTGCCGCCGGTGCTGAGCACGGTATCGATCCGCGAGCCGTTCTTCTGGGTGTTCGACGTGGAGAACAACGGGCCGGGCAACAGCCTGTCGCGCGATCGCACCGGCAGCAGTCCGCTCAATGGCACCGGTACGGTGATCACCGATACGCTGCCGCCGGACATGGTGGTCACCGGTACGCCGATCACCTGGCAGAAAATCGGCCCGGACATTGCGACCCTGCCTGATGACCAACCCAACGGCACAGGCAGCTGCACCCAGAACGCACAGGTCGTCACCTGCAATGTCGGTGACGTGACCTCCGAAGGCAACAACCATGGGCGCGTGCGGGTGATCATCCCGGTGCGCTGGGATGTGCTGCCGCCCGGTGGCAGCGCCATCAACAGCGTGGCTGTCGGCACCGAGCAGGTGGATACCAATGCCGGCAACAACACCGCCACCGCACCGATCAATGTCACCGCCTCAACCCTGGCCGGCACCGTGTTCCAGGACCGCGACCGTACTGGCAGCAATGGCGGTGTACCGCAGGCTGCCGGGGTGGAACCGCGCATCGCGGCCGTCACCCTTACGCTGAGCGGTACTGACGAATACGGCAACCCCGTCAACGCCACAGCCACCACCAATGCCAGCGGTGATTACAGCTTCGGCAATCTGTCGCCGTCCAATGCGGCTGGCTACAACATCGTGCAGACGCAGCCGGCCGGCTTTGCCAATGGCCCGGTCGACCCGCCCAGCAGTGGACTATTGGCGCCGTCGTTTGGCGGCACCTATGCCGTCGGTACGCCCGATTCAAGCTACAGCGCGATTCCGGTGCCGGTAGCCAGCGATGGCGTGCGCTACAACTTCCCCGAGTTGATCAATGCGCGCCTGGCCGGCTTTGTCTATGTGGATGCCGATGCCAACAATGTGCGCACGGCAGGCAGCGATCCGGCCATCGCCGGCGCGACCGTCGAGCTGCTGGATGCGGCCACCTCCGCTGTGCTGCAGACCACCACCACCGATGCGACCGGTGCCTACCAGTTCACCAACCTTGATCCGGCCCGCATCTATACGTTGCGTGAGCCTTTGCCGTCAGGCCTGTACCGCAACCGTTCCACCGCGATCAACCCGGGCACCATCAACGGCGCGGCCTGCAGCAGCGGCTGCGTGCCGGGCACGGCGGTGGCCGGCGACAGCAACACCACCGATCGCATCAGCGATATCAACCTGAGTCTGGGCATCGGCGCCAGCGAGGGCCTGAACTTCAACTTCGGCGAGGATGGAATAAGCGGGTCCCTGGCCGGCCGGGTGTGGCTGGATGTCAACAACAACGGTCTCATCGATGGCAGCGAAACCGGCATTGCCGGGGTCGATATCGTTCTTGATGGCGTCGATCTGGACAACCGCACCGTCTCACTGAGCCAGTCGACCGACGCCAATGGCGCCTACCTGTTTGCAGGCCTGTTGCCGGGCACCTATACCGTCACCGAGCCCAACCAGCCCACCGGCACGCGCAACGGCATCACCGTGCCCGGCAGTACCGGTGGCACCGCCACTGCGGTGAGCGTCACCCCCTCGACGATCAGCGGCATCGTGTTGGCAGCCGAGGCGGTCAGCATCGACAACAACTTCGGCGAGATCGCCAGTTCGTCCATTGCCGGCCGCGTGTATTACGACAACAACAAGAACGGCATCATCGATGCGGGTGAATCCGGCATTGCCAATGTCACCCTGCAGCTCACCGGCAACGATGACCTGCCGGCAGGCAACCTGCGCGCCATCGTGCCGCCGGTCAGCGTGGTCACCGACGCCAACGGTGCCTACCTGTTCGACAACCTGCGGCCGGGCACCTATACCGTCACCGAGCCCACGCAGCCGCCGAACACCACCAACGGCATCACCACGCCGGGCACCGTCAACGGTGCCACCATGGGCGTTGCCACGCCCGTTGCCACCGTGCCTTCGGCGATCAGTGCGATCACCTTGACGCTGGGCCAGATGTCGATTGAACAGAACTTCGGCGAGATTGCCGATACGCCGGACCTGGTGGTCAGCAAGAGCGCCGAGCCGACCCGCTTCACTGTCAACAACCCGGCCAGCTACACGCTGCGGGTGCGCAACATCGGGCCGCAGCCGAGCGTGGGCGTATACAAGGTGGACGATCGCCTGCCCACCGGCGTGACCTTGGCGGCAACGCCGACCGGCAACGCCTGGAGTTGCGATGGCGCGCCCGGCGCCGACCGCTTCAGCTGCACCAGCAGCACCGTGATCGGCAGTGGTGCGACCTCGCCGGATGCGATCAGCGTGCGCGTTGCGGTAAGTGCGGCGGCGGCTGCCGCATCGCCCATCCACAACGCGGTGATCGTGCGCGGTGGCGGCGAAGATGCCGATCACGCACCGTCCCCTGAAGAACAGGGCGCCTTTGATGGTGACGTGACCCAGCTGCCGGTCTGTGACCCGGCCATCACCCAGAACGCCTGCCAGCTGGTCACCCAGGTGCAGGACGCCGCCTCGCTGTCGGGCACGGTCTGGTTCGATATCGGCAGTGACGATGCGCTGCTCGATGGCGGCGACATCCGCCTGCAGAACTGGACGGTGGAGTTGTTCGACCCGGCCACCAACACCGTCATCCGTACCGCCAGTACCGGCGCCGATGGCAGCTACCGCTTCGTTGATCTGCTGCCGGGCACGCGCTATTCGGTGCGCTTCCGCCACCCGCAGAGCGGGGTGCTGTGGGGCTTCCCGGTGACCGGTGAAACCGCTGCAGGCCCGCCGGCGCCGTGCGACTCAAGCACTGCCATTGCCAACGGCACCAGCAGCACCTGCCGCATCGACAGCGACGGCATGACCCAGCTGGAAGTGGTGCTGCGTGCCGGTGAGAACCTGCCGCAGCAAAGCCTGCCGGTGGATCCCAGTGGCGTGGTGTATGACGCGGTGACGCGCAATCCGGTGCAGGGGGCGATAGTGACCCTGGCGCCCAACGGCGTGTGCGCCGGTTATGACCCGGCCACCAGCGTGCTCAATGGCGGGCAGGGCGGTTACAACATCAGCGGCGACAGCATTTCGATGACGGTCGGCAGCGATGGCTACTACCAGTTCCTGTTCGGGCCAGCGGCGCCCAGCCGTTGCGAGTTCCAGCTGACGGTGACGCCGCCGGCCGGCTATACCTTCCGTTCGGCGATCATTCCGGCCGATGCCAGCAGCCTGTCGCCGCCGGGTGCATCCGGCACCACCTTCAAGGTGCAACCGCAACCGACCGCGCCGACTGCACCGGTTGGCACCGGTACGCAGTACTTCCTGGCGCTGTTTGCCGGTTCGGCCACCGCCAACATCGTGCACAACCACCTGCCGCTGGATCCGGCGGTGGCACCGGGGCTGGTGATCAGCAAGACCGGCGACAAGCAGGTGGTCGAGATCGGCGACACGCTGCTGTACACCATCAGCATCCGCCAGACCGCAGGCGAGCCGCTGCAGACGGTGAACATCATCGACAACCTGCCGCCGGGCTTCACCTACATCAACGGCACCGCACGAGTGGACGGCGGCGGCATTGCCGATCCGTTCGGCAAACCCGGCCCGCGGCTGGTGTTCAACGTCGGCAGCATCCGCCAGGGCCAGCAGAAGCTGCTCACTTACCGCGTACGCATCGGCGTGGGCGCAATGCAGGGCGACGGCATCAATCGCGCGCAGGCGCACGGCTGCTCCACCGAAGGCGGCTGCGTCGATCCCGGCACCTTGTACCCGTACCCGGGTGGGGTAACGTCGAACCCGGCGCAGTACCGTGTGCGTGTCACCGGTGGTGTGTTCACCGATGAGGCCTGCGTGCTGGGCAAGATCTTCGTGGACAGCAACAACAACCACCTGCAGGACCGCGAGGAGCTGGGCATTCCGGGCGTACGCCTGTACTTCAACGACGGCACCTGGATGGTGTCCGATTCGGAAGGCAAGTACAGCTATTGCGGGCTGCCGCCGAAGAGCCACACGCTGAAGGTGGATGCCAGCACCTTGCCGCGCGGGTCGCGCCTGACCACCAGCAGCAACCGCAATCTCGGTGATGCCGACAGCCTCTTCATCGACCTGAAGAACGGCGAGCTGCACCGCGCCGACTTCATCGAAGGCAGCGGTTCCAACGAGGTGTTGGAGCAGGTCAAGGCACGGCGTACCCAGGGTGAGATTGGTGCACCGGAAACCGAACTGCCGGGCCTGCCGTTGAGCTTCCAGGCGCAGCCGCTGCGTGCACCCACCGGCGCCACCGATACCGCAAACCAGATGCCGGGCATCGTCGCCCCGCGTGGCACCGTGCGGCCGGAGCCGGCGCAGCGTGGTGTTGGTACTACGCTCGAGCAGCCCGCCAGCATGACGGCTGGCGCCACGACGGAGAGCAGTGTGCCGACAGCTGCGCCTGCTGCCAGTGCGCAGGTGGGCCCTGGCGCCGGAGATGTCCCGACGCTGGGAGACAGCCATCGTTTCGACGGTGCACTGAGCGCCGGCCCGATTGCCAACCCGCAATCGCTGGCCTCGACCGACACACCGCCGCAGGCGATCAACCTGCAGTCCGGAGCGGTCGACTACAGCGTCAATGCGGATGTGGACACGCTGCGGGTGGATGTGGACCGCGATGGTGTGCCAGCCGATGGCCAGTCGCCGGTGCATGTGCGGGTGCAACTGTTGGGCGCCGATGGCAAGTTGCTGCCAGGCAAGCGCTTCGCCACCATCGAGTACAGCGGTGGCCGCGTGCGCTTGATCGGCGGCCGCACCGACGAGCTCGGGCCAGGTCGTCTGGATGCCGACCGCGGCACACCGGGCATCCAGTTGCCGGTGGAAAATGGCAGCGCCGAGTTCGACCTGCTGGCACCGGATGTGCCGCAGGACGTGCTGGTGCGCATCACCGCCGGCGGTGTAACCGCCGAGAACACGGTCAGCTTCCTGCCGGAGATGCGCGAATTGCTGGCGACCGGCCTGGTCGAAGGCATCGTCAATTTCCGCAACGGCGCCACGCTGGATACGGCCCGTCGTGACGATGGCTTTGACCGCGACATCCGCCGCTGGGAGCGAAACTTCAACAGTGGCAAGGCCAACGCCGCCGCGCGTACCGCCTTCTTTGTGAAGGGCAAGATCAAGGGCGAGTACCTGCTCACCGCTGCGTACGACTCGGACAAGGAAGTGCGTGGCAGGCTGCTGCGTGACATCCAGCCGGAAGAGTTCTACCCGGTTTATGGGGACTCCTCGCTGCGCGGCTTCGATGCACGCTCGGCCGAGCGCCTGTACGTACGCATCGACAAGAACCGCAGCTACATGATGTACGGCGACTTCCAGACCGGCGACACGCTGACCACGCAGACCGGCATCAGTGCCAGTGGCAAGGCGGTGATGCGCAGCCTGGGTACGTATAACCGCACCGCCACTGGCTTCGGTTGGCACTTCGAAGGCAAGCGCGTGCGCGGCAATGTATTTGCGATGGAGGATTCGCTGCGGCAGGTGATCGATGAGTTCCCCAGCCAGGGCAGCGGCCCCTATGCGCTGCGCAACAACGCCGTGCTGGAAGGCAGCGAACGGGTGGAAGTTATCACCCGCGACCGCAACCAGCCCAGCCGCATCATCAATGTGCGTGGCCTGGGGCGGCTGATTGATTACAGCTTCGAGCCGTTCTCCGGGCGCATCCTGCTCAACAGCTTCCTGCCGGCATTCGACAGCGAGTTGAACCCGATCTCGCTGCGGGTGACCTACGAGCTGGACCAGGGCACGGAGAAGTTCTGGGTGTACGGCGTAGATGCGCAGTTCCGCGTCAACAAGTACATCGAGGCCGGGGCTTCCTATGTAAAGGACGAGAATCCGTTTGCTCCGTTCAAGATGGGCAGCGCCAACCTCGGCTTCCGCTTCGGGCCCAACACCTGGATGGTGCTGGAGGCCGCGCGTACCGAAAGCGAGGTCAATACCAACTCGATCAACCAGTATGCAACGCCGGGGCTGCAGAACCTGAGCGGCGATGTGCAAGGCAATGCCTACCGGCTCGAGTTCGCCCACGATGGCAAGGCCTTCGATGCGCGGCTGTTTGCCGGCCGTAGCGACCCGGCCTTCAACAATCCGTCCTCGCCGCTGTATGGCGGGCGAGGGGAGTACGACCTGGAGCTCAACTGGCGGGTCAATCCGCGCTTCGAGGTATATGTGGAAGCACTGCGCAGCGAGGACCGCAACCCCGACGGCGGCGACCGCGACGCGGCCGGTGCAGGTGTGCGCATCGACGCGACCAAGCGGCTGACGCTGGATCTGGGCGTGCGCAGCATCCGCGAGACCATTGGGGCTTATTCGCCGTGGTCTTCACTGGCACCGTTCGGTAGTACGGGTGGTCTCAGCGGTGGCTTCGCCACCGGTTCGGCGGGCGGTGCGTTGGGCTATGGCCAACAGCCGCTGGATCCATTGACCGGGCTGCCGGTGATACGCAGTGGTGGCACGGTGCCCACCAGCAGCCTGCCGGTCGGCACAAAGCTGGAGTCGGACAGCGTGCACGTCGGTGCCGGCTACAAAGTCACCGACAAACTGGTGCTGGGCGCCGAGTACGAGCAGGACGTCAATGGCGAAGACCGCAACCGCGTTGCCCTGGGTGCCGACTACCAGCTGCGTGAGCGCAACCGCCTGTACGGCCGCTACGAGAAGCAGACCGGCCTGACCAGTGCGTACGGCATCACCACCACCGATCGCGAAAGTGATGCGCTGGTGTTTGGTGTGGACAGCACTTACCTCAAGGACACCCAGGTGTTCAGCGAGTACCGTCTGCGTGATGCCATTGCCGGCCGCGATGTGCAGATGGCATCGGGCATCCGCAACGATTGGAGCGTGCGCGAAGGCCTGCGCCTGAGCACCGCCGCCGAGCACGTCAAGATCTACGACGGCGACACTGGCGATTCCACCGCACTGGCCCTGGGCCTGGACTACAGCGCCAACCCGCTGTGGCGCGGTGCGATGCGGCTGGAATACCGGATCTCCGGTGATGTGGATGGCACGCCTGCCACTAACGAGGAGTTCAATACCACGCTGTTCCAGCTGCTATGGGCGCGCAAGCTCAATCGCGACTGGACCTTGCTGGCCCGCAACTACCTGCTGGCTACCGACTACAAGGCCCGTGGCGATGTGATGCAGGACCGGTTCCAGCTCGGCGTCGCCTACCGTGACACCGACCGCAACCGGATCAACGCGCTGGCCCGCTACGAGTACAAGTTGGAGTCGGACAAGAGCGGCATGGGCGTCGATGGCAGTTCGTTGCAGGATGTGGGCCAGGATGTCCGCACCGCTGCGCACATCGTCTCCACCCACGCCGATTGGCATCCGTCGCGGCCATGGTGGTTGACCGGGCGCATTGCCGCCAAGTGGCAGAAGGATCGCTTCGCCTATAACGACGGCAGTCGTGTCGACGACAGCTTCCGCGGCGTGCTGCTGTCGGGCCGGGTGGTCTACGACATCACCGAGAATTGGGATGTCGGCGTGCTCGGCACCACTTTCCGTGGCGACTACGGCAGCAACCAGTACGCCTACGGCATGGAAATAGGGCGGCTGCTGCGGCAGAACCTGTGGCTGTCGGCCGGCTACAACTTTGTTGGCTTCGAGGCCGATCCGGATCTGGCCGGCTACGAGTACACCGACGAAGGCGCCTTCATACGTCTGCGTTTCAAATTCGACGAAGATCTCTTCCGTCGCGACGACAACCGCTACCGCAAGCCGGCGCAGCATTGAGGACCCTGACATGACACCTCGTCGCACGCGATTGATCACTGCACTGCTGCTGGGCGCGGCATGCTCGGCACCTTCGTGGGCACAGCAGCCTGGCGCCGGGCAGCGGACCGAACTGCTGCCGCAGAAGGCGCGCATCACCGACGAGGCCCTGTACGCGGACCATTCGCGCTACCAGGCTACCCAGGACCGCATCCAGGCACTCAACGACGGCGGTCGCCCGGTACGGGACTATCACCTGTCCAAGGCGCAGTGCTGGCTGGACGTATCCTTCCACGAGTACAGCCGCAACGACCGCAGCGATTTCCCGCAGCTGGCATTGGATGAGTCGGTCAAGTTGATCGATGGCATGGAGCGGAACGTGTCGCCGATGCCGACTGACACGCCGCTGGTGAATGACGCGCGCTACCTGCGCGAGGACTTGTGGAAGCGTCTACGCGTCATCCATGGAACCCCCGGGTTTGAATGCGCGCAGCAAGCGGTAGCCTGCGGCGAAGTGGAGCTGGTGCATGCCGGCAACGAATTCAACCAGCAGCAATGGCGGCATGCCAAGCCATATATCCAGATGGCCGAAGACCTGACCAACGATGCGGAAGCGCTGGCGCGTCAATGTGCCGTGGAGCCGGCTGTTGTGCCGCCGCAGCAAGCGGTTCTCACCGCAAACGTGGTGTTCGATTTCGACAAGGACACCCAACGACACATCCGTCCGGAGTCGCTGCGAGCTGTGGACGATGCACTGCGCCGCGTCAGCGAAGAGAAACGCAGGATTACCGGGGTGCAGCTGATCGGCCACGCCGATCGCCTGAAGGGCCCAACGGATCAATACAACCAGGGCCTGTCCGAACGCCGCGCACAGACCGTGCGCCAGTACCTGATAGGTAAGGGCATCGCTGCCGATATCATCAATTACGAATGGCGCGGTGACACTGAGCAGGTGCAGGCTTGCGACGGCATGAGCGGGGCGAAGCTGCGCGAATGCCTGCTGCCCAATCGTCGGGTGGAGGTCAAATTCACCACGGAGCGCTGAAATCACCTTCGCGGCTCCCCCCGTCGCCGCACCAGCCCGGTAGTGCCGAGCCATGCTCGGCAAAGGCACTACCCGTATAGCACCAGCCGCCGAGCAAGAGCATAAGGTAGTGCCGAGCCATGCTCGGCAAGGGCGCTACCCATACAGCACCAGTCGTCGTGCAAGAGCGGTAGGCCGGGCCATCAGCCGCCGCGCGCCCGACCAACCAACGACTACTTTTTTGTCGGCAACGCGACGTCACGTCCATAAACAGTCTCCGCGATGGCTTCCAGGAACCTCCTGAACCTGGCCAAGGGCATCTTTCGAGCGAAAGCTGTCATCCGCAGTCCCGTTGGCTGAGCTCAGCAGAGGCTTTCGAACTGCCGCCGGTTCCGGGCATATTTGCTTGTTATCCGTACGAGTACACCGACGGATAGCAAATGCCGAAGTTCGCAAATATACTATCCCCCAGTACAGGATGTGGGCGCAGCCATGCCGCACTCCCCCGCAGAGAAAAAGAAGGTCCTGGCCCGGGTCAAGCGCATCCGTGGCCAGTGCGATGCGCTGGAGCGGGCGTTGGAGGCCGGTGCTGATTGCAACCCGGTGCTGCAGCAGATCGCGGCCATCCGTGGTGCGGTCAATGGGCTGATGTCCGAAGTGATGGAAGCCCACCTGCGCGAGGAGTTTGGCCAGCCCGCGCGCTCCGACGCGCAGCGCGCCACGCGTGTCGCCGAGATGTCCAGCCTGATCCGTTCCTATCTCAAATAATTCCGGTCGGCGCGTTGCGTCGTCCTTCGTCATTCCCGCAGGAGAAACCACATGAAATCACGTGCCGCCGTTGCCTTTGGTCCGGGCCAGCCTTTGCAGATCGTCGAGATCGATGTCGCACCGCCGAAGGCAGGCGAAGTGCTGGTCAAGATCACCCATACCGGTGTCTGCCATACCGATGCCTTCACCTTGTCCGGTGATGATCCGGAAGGCCTGTTCCCGTGCGTGCTGGGCCATGAAGGCGCCGGCATCGTGGTGGAAGTGGGCGAGGGCGTTACCTCGGTGAAGGCCGGTGATCACGTGATTCCGCTGTATACCGCCGAGTGCGGGGAGTGCCTGTTCTGCAAGAGCGGCAAGACCAATCTGTGCACGTCGGTGCGCGCTACCCAGGGCAAGGGCGTGATGCCAGATGGCACCAGCCGCTTCTCGTACAACGGCGAGCCGATTTACCACTACATGGGCTGCTCGACCTTCTCCGAGTACACCGTGGTGGCCGAGGTGTCGCTGGCCAAGGTCAACCCGGAGGCCAACCCGGAGCATGTCTGCCTGTTGGGCTGCGGCGTCACCACCGGTATTGGCGCCGTGCACAACACCGCCAAGGTGGCCGAGGGCGACAGCGTTGCGGTGTTCGGCCTGGGCGGTATTGGCCTGGCGGTTATCCAGGGTGCGCGCCAGGCCAAGGCGGGCCGCATCATCGCCATCGACACCAACCCGTCCAAGTTCGAGCTGGCCAAGCAGTTTGGCGCCACCGATTGCGTCAATCCGAAGGACCACGACAAGCCGATCCAGCAGGTGGTCGTTGAAATGACCGGTTGGGGTGTGGACCACAGCTTTGAATGCATCGGCAACACCAACGTGATGCGCGCGGCGCTGGAATGTGCGCACCGTGGCTGGGGCCAGAGCGTGATCATCGGCGTGGCTGGTTCCGGCCAGGAAATCTCCACCCGTCCGTTCCAGCTGGTGACCGGTCGCAAGTGGATGGGCACCGCATTCGGCGGCGTGAAGGGCCGCAGCCAGCTGCCGGGCATGGTTGAAGATGCGATGAAGGGTGATATCGAACTGGCACCGTTCGTGACCCATACGATGGAGCTGGACAAGATCAACGAAGCCTTCGAGCTGATGCACGAAGGCAAGTCGATCCGCTCGGTCATCCATTACTGAGATCAGTTTGTAGGAGCGGCGTCAGCCGCGAAGCACACACTCCATCAGCTGCACTAGATCCAGCAACCCAGCATCAAGGATTCCGAACCATGCAACGACTCGAACACCGCGCCTGCTTCGGCGGCTGGCAGGACGTGTACCGGCACGATTCCAAGGTGCTGGGCTGCGAGATGACGGTGGGCGTGTACCTGCCGCCGCAGGCCGAGCATGGCCCGTGCCCGGTGCTGTATTGGCTTAGTGGCCTCACCTGCACTGAGCAGAATTTCATCACCAAGGCCGGTGCACAGCGTCATGCGGCCGAGCACGGCATCATCCTGGTGGCGCCGGATACCAGCCCGCGCGGTGAATCCGTTGCCGATGCCGACGGCTACGACCTGGGCAAGGGCGCAGGTTTCTACCTCAATGCCACACGTGAGCCGTGGGCGCGGCATTACCGCATGTACGACTACATCGTTGATGAGTTGCCGGCATGGGTGGAGGCCAATGTCCCGGCGAGCGGGGTGCGGGCGATCAGCGGACATTCGATGGGCGGGCACGGTGCCTTGACGATTGCCTTGAAAAACCCGGGGCGGTATCGCAGCGTGTCGGCGTTCTCGCCGATCGTGGCGCCGTCGCAGGTGGCTTGGGGGCAGAAGGCGTTTGCAGCCTATCTGGGTGAGGATCGCGAGGTCTGGAAGGCCTATGACGCGACCGAGCTGGTGGCACACGCGCAGGAAAAGCTGCCGCTGCTGATCGATCAAGGCGGTGCGGATGAGTTCCTGCAGAGCCAGTTGCGCCCGGAGCTGTTGCAGGCCGCGTGCGAAGCAGCGGGGCATCCGCTGGAGCTGCGCATGCAGCCGGGGTATGACCACAGCTATTACTTCATCAGCAGCTTCATTGGTGAGCATATCGCGCACCATGCCGAGGCGATGCGCTGAGCCGAGCTGATTTTTGTAGAGCCGAGCCATGCTCGGCTGGGGCTTTACGGGTAGAGCCTCTGCTGAGCATGGCTCGGCACTACGGGAATTGCTGCTAGAGCTTCTGCCGAGCATGGCTCGGCATTACAGGGGATTGCTGGTAGAGCCTCTGCCGAGCACGGCTCGGCACTACAGGGGATTGCTGGTAGAGCTTCTGCCGAGCATGGCTCGGCACTACGGGATTGCTGGTAAGGCCCCTGCCGAGCATGGCTCGGCACTACCGCGCGGTCATGCTCTTGATCGCGTGCTGTCCTGAAGCGGCAGAAGTACATCTGCCCGGTCATGCAGGGCGGGGTCTGGGTCACGTTGTCGCCGCATCGCCCGCGTTATCTTGCCGGTATACGGGTTGGCGATAAGGGAATGCATGCCGCTGCTGCTGGTCCTGCTTTTTCTGGTTTGTCATGGGGTGGTGCTGGCGTTGGGGGCTGGCCCGGCCGGTGTGGGGTCCTTTGTGTTTCTGGTGGCTGCGCCTTTGTTGGCCGGGGCTGCTTGTCTCTGGCGCGCGCGGCGTGGCCGCGCGGCGTTGGACTGGTATGCGATCGCGCTGTCGATGCTGCTATGGGCCGGCGGCATGGCGTTCAACCTGGTCGATGCCTTGGGCGCCGGTCGGGCCGACCTGACGCCACGCATCAGTCTGCTGCTGTATGTGCTGTACGCCGTGCCACTGGTGTTCATTCTTGCCCGTGCACGCCATGAGCGCCTCAGTATCAGCCTGATCGATGCGGCCATGGCTGCGCTTCTGGGGGTGTTGTTCTTTGCGCACACCCTGCATTTCTCCGCCCGTATCGATGTCGATGCATCGGCGATGTCGAGCATGCGTTACATGTTCGACATCCAGAACCTGTGCATTGCCGTTTTTGCCCTGGTGCGTTGGCTGGCCACGGATACGGCACAACGACGTGGTTTTTTCCGCGTGCTGGCGCTGTACGCCACGGCGTATCTGCTGGTGGCCAGCTACATCAATCATTTTGCATCGGAGGATGCTTTCGGCACGTACAGCGACCTGCTGATTGACCTGCCGTTCCTGTTGCTTGCGGTGCTGGCGCTGCGGCAGACAGCACCTTCCCCGGTGGTGCCAAGTCCGCGTCTGTCGCGGTTGGTGCAGGCGGGAGGACCGATGATCCTGCCGCTGCTGTTGCTGGTGGTCGGCACCTTGGTGGTGGACCACGCGCGGCCGCTGGCGGTGACCGGTTTCGTGGTCGCCACGCTGGGCTTTGGCCTGCGCAGTACGCTGCTGCAGATCAGTCTGCTGGAGCGGCAGGCGGCATTGGATGAGCTGGCGCGCAAGGACGCGTTGACGGGCGTGGCGAACCGCCGTCAGTTCGATACGGTGCTGCAGGCCGAATGGAACCGCATGCGCCGCAGTGGCGCCGGCCTGGGCCTGCTGCTGGTGGATATCGATCACTTCAAGGCCTTCAACGATGCGCACGGGCACCCGGCCGGTGATCGCTGCCTGCAGGCGGTTGCGGCGGGTCTGCAGGCGAATGTAAGGAGGGCCGGGGATTGCCTTGCACGCTATGGCGGCGAGGAGTTCGCGGTGGTTGTGGCCGACGCTACGCTGGAGGATACGGTCTCTCTCGCCGAAACCCTGCGGGGCGCGATGGAAACACTTGTGTTGCCGGAGGGCGCGATCACCATCAGCATTGGTGCCTCCTTCCAGCACAGCTCGGCGCTGGTTGATATCGAGACCTTGCTGGCCGAGGCGGACGCCGCGTTGTATGCGGCCAAACATGCAGGCCGCAACCGCGTAGCCGTGCGTGCCACGCAGGCCGCCCAGCTGGATACCGATGCAGTGCCCTGATCCTGCCGTGCGCTGGCGCTGGCGTTGTAGGCTGCGGGGCGCCATGGCATGTATCTGCCGCCATGCGCGCGAGTGCATGCAGGAGCGCTTGTCATGGCAATCCTGCGGTGTGCGTTGAGTCTAGCTGCGCAGGCTGAAATCGGTATACGCGTAGCGGGAATCGCGCAGCACGGTGTCCCCTTGTTCAAGCGGCAACGGCGCGCGGAACATGGGGCCAGCGCTGACACAGGTGTGGAACTCGCCGTTTTCGCCGCAGGCGTCGATGCCGGCGGGGAGTTGGTCGATCAGCGTGTTGTCGAAGGCGCGTCCGCTGAATTCTGCATCCAGCAGCGTACTGTCCACGCAGCACAGGTGGGCCTGCAATCCTTGCCTGATCATCTGCCGGGCCAGCGCCGTGGTATCACGGCCGAACAACGGAAACAGCGTGCTCCAGCCCTGGGCCGCGTACTGCTGTTCGCGCCAGGCGCGGATATCCTGCAGCAGCAGATCACCGAATGCGATGGTGCTCAGGCCGGGCCAGCGTCGCTGTGCCTCGGCCAGGGCGGCGTTCATGCGCTGCAGGTATATCGCGTTGTCGCAGGCCTGCGGTATCCAGGCTTCCAGCAATGGCACCGCGGCAGCGGCGGCCTGCGCCTGCAGCACTTCGCGGCGTACCCCCTGCATCGAGGAGCGTTCATAGCCTTCTGTCAGTGTGCTCAACAGCGCGACAACCTCTATGTCATCGCGCTGCTGCAGTTCGTATAGCGCCCAGGCGGCGTCTTTGCCGCCGCTCCAGGACAGGAGAACCGCCGTGCTCAAGACTCAGCGCACATCGCGCAGTTCCCAATGGCTGCCGGCGAGCATGCGCAGACGCTGCTTGAACAGGTCGCCGGGCAAGCTGGTGCTGGCAACCAGGTCGATGCGCAGGTCGGATTGCTTGCCGGTCACCGTGGCCTGCGGATCGGTTGCACCCAGCCCCGGATCCACATCTTCCGGCTCGTCCTGGGTGGCTTTCCAGCGCTCGAACAGTTCTGGTGTGCGCAATGCGGCCTGCAGCTGCTCGGCGAAGGCGTCGGCGCCGCTGGCGGTAAACGACAGGCGGGGGTCGTTGCCGCGCGCCTTGGCAGGATCAGGCAGTGAAATGGAGTAGTGCACGGTCATGGGGGCCTCCTTGATGGAATGTCAGGTTAGCGCTTCAAACGTAGTCATGTTGTCCACGTCGTGTGCGCTTGTCAGCTGCCGAAGGTATGTGGGCCATCGGCAAAGCCAATGGTCACCGCGCCCTTGCCGACGTTGACCATGCCGGTCAGGCTCATCACCGCTTCGGTCAGCTGCACGCCATGGCTGTCGCAGATCTGGCGCAGCTGCGCATAGCCCGGCAATGCGCGCAGCTCGTCCAGCGGGCCGCCGTAGCTCACGCACACCACCGGCGTCAGCAGGCCGGCGCCAACGCGCTTGCCGACGAAGCCGAACAGGGTCTGTACCGCGTTGTCGAAGCCCTTGATCTTGGCCACCGGCTCGGTATTGCCACGGTAGCCATGCAGCACCGGCTTGATGTCCAGCGCGCTGCCCAGTGCGGCACTGAACAAGCCGACGCTGCGGTCACCCTTGTGGCGGGCGCGGGCGCGCATGTAATAGAGGTCACGGGTCACCATGTAGCCGTGCACGTTGCTGGCCACATGCTCCAGGCGCTCGCGCATCTGCGGCACGGTGGCGCCGCTGTCGCGCAGCCGCACCGCCTCCACCGCGCTTACTGCCTGCGCGGCGAACAGGTTCTGGGTGTCGATGACGCGCAGGCTGAAGGGAGAGTTGTAGCCGGCGGCCTGGCGGACCGGCTTGTACTCGTTGAGGATGCTGTAGCCGGCCTGCACCGCGTTGTCGTGCAGGGGGCTGCGGGTGCGGGTGATGGTCAGGCAGAACACCTGGTCGAAATCGGTGACCAGGCGGCTCAGGAACAGTTCGCGGATCTGCTCGGCGCTGTAGGGGATGGTCTCGGCCTCGGCGCTCTGGTCACTGAGCGGGCCCTGCAGGAAGGCCAGGGTGGCGGCCTCGTCGCGGTGGTCCGGCAACAGGGTCTCGCCGATCCGTACGGTGATGGGCAGCAGCACGACATTGTTTTGCTGCAAGTAGCCTGCGGGCAGGTCACAGGCTGAGTCGACCACAATTCCAATACGCATGCGGTTGTATCCCCTGGGTCGTAACAGTGTCGAAAGATCAGAACCCTATCGCAAATTCAGGTGCCCAAAGATGGTTTCTGCGGCCATCTTCGCAATATAGGTCAACTTTTTTCACCATTTCCTCATTTCATCCAGCGCGGCTGGCTATTAAGCTACTGCCAAGCAACTGCGGCCAGCTCCCCGGGTGCGACGGCATGGGTGGGAGTTCACCGCCTGACGGTGGTGGTGAGCCAGGAATCAGTAATGGAAACGGCAAGTTCGGTAGTTGAGTTCTGGCGCGCGGCGGGTCCGCAGCGTTGGTTTGAGCGTGATGCGGGCTTTGATGCACAGTTCCGCGAGCGATTCCTGGAGGCGCACCATCAGGCGGCGAGCCGTGCCTGCGAGGGTTGGCTGGAAAATGCCGAGGGCGCCCTGGCGCTGCAGATCCTGCTGGACCAGTTCCCGCGCAACTGCTTCCGTGGCACCGCACACTCTTACGCTACCGACGGGCTCGCGCGGCATTACGCCATCCGCACCATCGAGGAAGGTTGGGACCGGGAGTTGCCGCTCAAGCTGCGGGCTTTCATCTACCTGCCGTTCGAGCACTCCGAAGATCCGCACGACCAGGAACGCGCGGTGGCGATGTTCGAGGTATTGGGTGACCTGGAGTACCTGAAGTACGCCGAGCTGCACCGCGATATCATCCGCCGCTTCGGCCGCTTCCCGCACCGCAACGCCGTGCTTGGCCGCATTCCCACGGCCGAAGAGCTGCATTTTCTTGCTGAAGGCGGCTTTGCTGGCTGAGGGCTGTGGTGCGCTTGCTGCCGGATCTGGTTGAAACGCTCCCCCGATCCAGCACCTAATCACGGACAAGAAAAATACCGCTGAAGCGCGGGCCTGGTGTTTGTCTGTGGGAGCGGCGTGAGCCGCGAAGCTGGTGGTGCTTGAAGCCAGGGCAACGCTGATATCTGATGATCAGCGTGCTTCGCGGCTGACGCCGCTCCCACAAGAATCCGAAGCAAGAGCTCTGGCATCGCGTTCGTGTGACTCAAATGCCTGAAATGAAAAACGCCGGCGATGCCGGCGTTTTTATTTACTGCTGCAACGTAGCCCGATCAGTACTTGGGAACGCTGTTGTCCACGTTCTCCGACCAGGCATCAATGCCGCCGGTGACGTTGAACACATTGGTGAAGCCCAGCGCCAGGAACTGCGCGGCAGCCTGTGCGCTGCGGCCGCCACGGTGGCACAGGAAGGCCAGCGGGGTGTCCTTGGGCAGGGCTTCGAGCTTGGCGCGGTTGTCACCGTCGAAGGTTTCGAACTTGCCGTTGATGGCGGCGATGGCGCGTTCGTCAGCCGGACGCACGTCCACCAGGGTGATGGCACCGGCACGCAGCTGGTCGTCGGCGGCGCGCACGTCCAGTTCCTGCACCGGCTTGGGCGCGTTCGGGTTGTTGATCGCCAGGCCCTGGCCGCGGATGTCGTCGACCCAATCGATGGTGATGCCATCGGCGCGACGTGCGCTGGCGCTGTCGAACTGCACGCGCAGGCCGTTGGACTCGGCAGCGATGGCGTTGTCGTCGCGCGGGGCCAGCTGGAAGTTCGGCTGGAAGCTGGCGTCGATGCTCAGCTGCAGGGCCGCGCCGGGGGCGTCAGCCAGTGCGCCTTTGAGCATTTCAACCGCCGCCGGGGTGACGGTGATCGACGGCGGGGTGCGGTCGGGTGCGGCCAGGCCGAGCAGGCTGCTCAGTTCGCCGCTGCTGGCCATCTGCAGGATGATGTCGCTGCCGCCGATCAGCTCGCCGTCCACGTACAGCTGCGGAATGGTCGGCCAGTCGCCGTAGGCCTTGATGCCTTCACGGATTTCCTGGTCGGCCAGCACGTTGACGTGGCCGAACTGCACGCCCAGGTCCTGCAGCGCGCCAACGGCCTTGGCCGAGAAGCCGCACTGCGGCATGGCCGGCTGGCCCTTCATGAACAGAACGACGCGATCGGCGCCGAGGATGGATTCAATGCGCGAACGCAGGGCGGGGTCCAGGGACATCGTGAACTCGTATAAGTGGTCGTAGACCAGCTGATTCTACGCTGCATGGCATCATGGGGAATGACTGCCCCGGAAACCCTGCATCGCATTCCCGTACGCCCCTGGCGCTGGCTGCCCTGGCTGCTGATCTCACAATTGCTGGTGGCCTTGTTGTGGTGGCGGCTGGGCTGGATGTGGGGCCTGCCGGCGCTGCTGCTCAGCCACGCGCTGTTCATCGTGCCGGTCTTCCTGCCCAACAGCCGCTTCTATGCGCCGGTGGTGAGCCGCGCGCCCGGGCAGGACGTGTGGCTGACCATCGACGATGGCCCGTCCGCGGAGACCCTGGCGGTGCTGGACCTGCTCGATCAGCACGACGCCAAGGCCACCTTTTTCATGGTGGGCGAGCGGGCGCAGGCCCGCCCGGAGCTGGTACACGAGGTGTTGCGGCGCGGCCACGACCTGGGCAATCACAGCCATTCACACCCGCAGGCGCGCTTCTGGGCGCTGGGCCCGGCGCAGATGGCAAAGGAAATCGGCCAATGCCAGCAGGCGCTGGCGGCGATTGCCGGCGCGCCGCCGCGCTGGTACCGCTCGGTGGTGGGCATGACCAATCCCTTTGTAGCGGCGGCACTCAAGCGACATGCGCTGGCGCGGATCGGCTGGAGCGCCCGTGGCTATGACGGTGTGGACTGCACGCCGGAGGGCGTGGTGGCACGGATTGCACCGGATCTGGGGCCAGGTGCCATCGTCCTGCTGCACGAAGGTGCCGCCCACGGCCATAACCTGGCCATCATCGAAGCCGTGTTGCAGCAGCTGCAGGCCCGTGGCCTGCGCGCCCGCCTGCCGCAGCCAACAGCGTAGACTCGCCTCCCCGCCGTTTTGGCGGTTTCTGGACCCGCACCATGCCCTTCTCCCAACTCGGCCTGTCTCCCTACGTGCTGCCTGCGCTGCAGCAAGCCCTGCAGCAGGCCGGCTATCTGGCGCCGACACCGATCCAGCAGCAGGCCGTGCCGTTGTTGCTGAAAGGGCGTGATGTGGTGGCGCTGGCGCCTACGGGTTCAGGCAAAACTGCTGCCTATGTGCTGCCAGCGCTGCAACGCTTCTTCATGGCAACGCCGCGCAAACCACGCGTGCTGGCGCAGCTGATCCTGGTGCCGACCCGCGAGCTTGCCCAGCAGGTGAGCGATGTATTCACCACCTTGGGGCGGGAGTTGCCGCGCCGGCCGCATCTGGTCTGTGCGGTGGGCGGGGTGTCGATCAACCCGCAGATGATGTCGCTGCGGGGCGGTGCCGACATCGTCGTGGCCACCCCGGGGCGCTTGTTGGATCTGATGGCACACAACGCCCTGTCATTGAAGCAGGTGCAGCTGCTGGTACTGGATGAAGCCGACCGCCTGCTGGAACTGGGTTTCGGCGATGAGTTGCGGCAGATATTGGCGCAGCTGCCGGCACAGCGGCAGACGGCCTTGTTCTCGGCCACGTTTGCTGCGGATATCGAAGCCTTGGCAGCAGCCGGCCTGCGTGAGCCGCAGCGCCTGGAAATCGGCGAACAGTCCGCGCCGGCCATCGAACAGCGCACCATCCATGTGGATAGCGCTCGCCGTGCCGAGTTGCTGCTGTCCTTGCTGGAAGACCCGCAGTGGCAACAGGTGCTGGTGTTTGTCGGCAGCATCCGTGACGGTGACCGTCTGGCCAGGCTGCTGCGCAAGGCCGATATCAACGCGCAGGCCCTGCATGGCGAACTGTCGCAAGGCCGCCGTTTCCGCATGCTGCAGGATTTCAAGGACGGCGAAGTACGGGTGCTAGTCGCGACCGACCTGGCGGCGCGCGGCATCGACATCACGCGTCTGCCGGTGGTGGTGAATTACGACCTGCCGCGCGCGCCGGCCGATTACCTGCACCGTATTGGCCGTACCGGCCGGGCAGGGGAAAAGGGCTTGGCGGTGAGTTTTGTCGATTCGGCGGCCATGCCGCATTGGCGTCTGATCTGCAAACGCCATGGGCTGGACAGCGCCACGCAAGTGCTCGAGGGCTTTGAGCCGACGCAGGCAGCACCGGCAGCCACGGTGGTGGCTGACGACAAGGGCGGTATCAAGGGCCGCCGGCCCAGCAAGAAGGACCGGGCGCGGGCTGCGGCGGCGGAAAAAGCCGAGCCGTGCCCGCCCCCGCCCCACCTGGAGCGCCTACCCTTGCGCGGCTGGGGCTTTACCAGTAAAGCTACTGCCGAGCTGGGCTCGGCACTACAACGGCAGGTCGCTGCCGAGCATGGCTCGGCACTACGGTGCTTCGGTGATCAATCTTCGAAATCGGTTTCCGCTGCCGGGGCCGGCTCGGCTGCCGGGCGCGGGGTGCGCTTGGCCGACTTGCTCGTCACTTCGACGTAGAACTGGGTGTTGCCAGCCGCTACCAGCGCGTCAATGGCGCGGAACAGCTCGTCATAGGCCACCGGCTTGGCGGAGGCTTCGTCCACACCCAGCTTGCTGTCGAAACCCCAGGTGTCGGCGCCGGCCGGCAGGGCCTTGCCGCGCTCACGCTTGGTGTACTTGCGGATGTCGTGCTTGCTGGCTTCCAGCAGACGGTCGGGGTGCTTGCCTTCGATGGCGAGGCTGTAGGTCTTCTTCACGGGAATCTCGTTGCTGCGCCAGCCCGGTTGGGCCGGCAGGGAATGGCGCCATTATCGGCGCAAAAGGCTGGACCGTGCTTCAACCGCGGTGTGCGACCAGCAGCCAGTTGTTGAACGGGGTGTTGCCGTACAGCGGGCGCAGGCTGACCTGCAGGCCGCATTGCTGCAGCAGGGCGCGCAATGACTCGGCATCCGGGTAGTGGCGGGGCCGGAACTGCATCCAGCCGATCAGGTTGGCTGCGCGGTCGCCGATGCGCGAAATGCGCCCGCGGCGGCTGCTATCGGCCAAGGCCATGCGCATCACCAGACGGCCATCGCCCTCCAGCATCGCCGCTGCGTTGCGCAGCAGTGCCTGCTGGGCTTCGGCGTTCAGATACTGCAATACATCCAGAATGGCGACACTGCCACGGTGGACGGGCAGCTGGGTGCCCAGGTCCATGACCTCGAAACTGCTGGCGGCCAGCCCGGCGCGCGCCGCGACCTTGCCGGCGCGGGCAATCTTGGCCGCGTCGTTGTCGACCCCTCGGTAGGGCATGGACTGGCCGTCGTGGCGCAAGGCGTGCGCCAGCAGACCCAGTCCGCAGCCCATATCCAGCACGGGGGCGCTGCTGCCACGCAGGGCGTCCAGCACGCCGGGGTAGAGCGGGTCGCTGCGCAGTTTGGCAAGCGTGTAGCAGTAGTCCCAGCGGTTGCCCCAAGGCTGTGCCGGGGCGAACGCGCCGGCGATGGCACGTGCGGCATCCCTGGGAAGGGCCTGGTTGTCGGCGCCCGCCGTCACGCGGCCGGGGCTGCCAGCAGCAGTTCGGCTGCGGTCGGCAGTGCTGCCTGCATCCAGCGCTGGTACATCAGGGCGGAAGGATGCAGGCCGTCTTCAGCCAGCATCTGTGCGTCCTGGCCGTTGTCGCGGCTGATCGGGGTGATGTCGACGAAGGCCACGCCATAGTCGCCGCAGCAGGCCTGGGCGGCGGCGTTGAAATCGTCGATTTCACGCGCCACCTGGGCCGCATCGCGGCCGTGCTGCTGCGCGTACGGGGTGAAGCCCCAGTCCGGCGTGGACAGTACCAGCACCCGCCGCGGGTCCTCGCCGGCCAGCGCAATCGCGCGCTGCAGCAGCTGTTCGAACTGCTGGCGGTATTCGGCCAGCGGGCGCCCGCGGTACTGGTTGTTCACGCCGATCAGCAGGCTCACCAGCGCATACGGCCCCTGCGGGGCTTCGGCGTCGATGGCTGCCGCCAGTTCGTCGGTGGTCCAGCCGGTGGTGGCGATGACCTGCGGGTCGGCAAGTTGGATCCTCTGCGCACGCAGTGCCGAAGCCAACTGGAACGGCCAGCTGCCGGCTTGTGGAACGCCTTCACCGATGGTGTAGGAGTCGCCCAGTGCCAGGTAGGACGTGGTGGTGGCTGCGGTTTCGCTCATCAAGGCCGGTCAGCCCACCGCGCTGCGCGGCTTGAGCTGCACGACTTTGGTGACGGCTTCGGCGCGGCGGCTGAGCAGCTTGTCGATGCGGCCGAACACCTCGCGCATCACGCTGGCCTCGGGCAACAAGGTGACGCGGAAGTGGTTGCGGTAGGGCACGTTGAAGCTCGAACCCGGCACCACCAGCACGCCTTCTTCTTCCATCAGCTGCAGGGCGAAGTCGTGGTCATCAAAGCCCTGTGCGGCCGGCCCGATCACTGCCGGGAAGGCGTACAGCGCCCCCGCCGGAGCGACCAATGACAGGTGTTCGCTGGCCGCGCAGGCCTCGATCACCGCGCGGCGGGTTTCGTACAGGCGACCACCGGGGCTGCACAGCTCGGTGATGGTGTCCGGGCCGTTCACCGCGGCTTCGATCGCGTACTGGCCGGGCACGTTGGCGCACAGGCGCAGCGCGCTGAGCAGATCCAGTGCGGCGCGGAACTCGCCCAGCTGTTCGCCAGCGCCGGACAGCAGCATCCAGCCCACGCGCCAGCCGCAGGCGCGGTGCACCTTGCTCAGGCCGCTGAAGGTCAGGCAGGGATGGTCGCCGGCCAGCGGAGCTACCGGCTGGAACTGCGCACCGTCGTAGAGGATCTGGTCGTAGATTTCGTCCACCAGCAGCAACAGGTTGTGCTTGCGGGCGATGGCGACGATTTTTTCCAGCAGTTCGCGCGGGTAGCTGGCGCCGGCCGGATTGTTCGGGTTGATCAGCACGATGGCGCGGGTGCGCGAGGACACCAGCGCTTCCATCTCCACCGGGTCGGGCAGGAAGCCGTTTTCCGGGCGGCAGCGGTAATACACCGGGCGGCCGTCATTGAGGATGGTGGCGGCCGACCACAGCGGATAGTCCGGCGAGGGGATCAGTACTTCGTCGCCCGGGTTGAGCAGGGCACGCAGCGACAGATCGATCAGCTCGGACACGCCGTTGCCCAGGAATACCCGGTCAGCCACGGCATCGGGTGCGCCACGGCGTGCGTAGGCGGCTGCGATGGCTTCACGCGCGACCGGCAGGCCTTGCTGGTGGGTGTAGGGATCGGTGCGGCCCATGTCATCGGCGATGGCGTGCTGCAGATGAGCCGGCGCACGGAAGCCGAAATTGCCCGGATTGCCGATATTGAGCTTGATCAGCTTGTGGCCCTGGGCCTCCAGCTCCCGCGCTCGTCGGGCCAGTTCACCACGGATCTCGTAGCGGACTTCAGACAGGCGTTCACGGGTGGCTAGCGGTTTGACAGGGCTTGACATTTTCTCAGGGCCATCAAGGGCATGGATTTGGCATGGTAGCCGAATTGTTGCGCTGCGGGGCGGGGCTTGGGGGCGGATGAGAGGAATCGGGATTGGGGATTGGTTGCAGGTAAAAGCAAGCGTTCAAGCGAGGGCAACGGCACCCCTCCCCAACCCTCCCCTGCGCTGCGCGCAAGGGAGGGGGCGCTTGGCTCCCTCCCTTTGCCGCAGGCAAGGGGAGGGTCGGGGAGGGGTGCTCCTGTTCTGCTTTGATTCCGGCCCCGACAAACCCACATTCCCGGCGGCAAGCGCTACCCCGGTAGAATCGGCCAATGACAGATTCCATCGATTTCGATTCGCTGCGCCATATCGGCTGGCCCTGGCCCGGTGCTCCTGAGGATCCGGCCTGGCAGGCGGCCTTTGCCGAGCATCCGCAGGCGCGCCCGGGGCGGGTGATCGAGCAGCACCGTTCCGGCTACGTGGTTGCCGATGCGCCCGATAACAGCCTCAAGACCGAGTCGCCGCCGGAGTGGCAGCGTCCGCGCTTCCCCAGCCATGAGCGGGCGGCGGTGGGTGACTGGGTGCTGCTGGAAGGCAAGCGCATCGTCGCGCTGCTGCCACGGCATACCTCGATCAAGCGCGGCGCCGCCGGTGAGCATTATCACCAGCAGGTGATCGCGGCCAATATCGATACGGTGTTCATCGTCTGCGGGCTGGATGCGGACTTCAATCCGCGTCGTATCGAGCGCTATCTGCTGCTGGTAGGCGGTGGTGGCGCGTCGCCGGTGGTGGTGCTGACCAAGGCCGACCAGACCGACTACAGCGAAGATGCACTGGCGGTGCTGGAAGACCTGGCCGCGCAGCAGATTCCACTGCTGGCGATCAACGGCAAGGACCCTGAAAGTGTTTCCGCCTTGCTACCGTGGCTGGGTCCAGGCAATACGGTGGTGCTGGTGGGTTCCTCCGGTGCCGGCAAATCCACCTTGACCAACACGTTGTTGGGCGAGGACCGGATGAAGACCAATGAAGTGCGCGGCAATGATTCGCGCGGCCGCCATACCACCACCCATCGCGCGCTGATGCCGTTGCCCTACGGTGCCTGCCTGATCGATACCCCGGGCATGCGTGAGCTCAAGCCCACCGGCGAGGAAACCCTGTCCGAGGGCGGCTTTGCCGATATCGAAGAACTGACCACGCAGTGCAAGTTCCGCAACTGCTCGCATAACAGCGAGCCGGGATGCGCGGTGCAGGAAGCGATCGAGCGCGGCGACATCGATGAAACCCGGCTGGAGAGTTACCTCAAGCTGCGCGAAGAAGTTGCGCTGGCGGCGGCCAAATTGGCGCAGCGTCAGGCCGAGCAGGCGACCGAACGCAAGCACACGGGGCGCGGTGCGCAGTGGCGGCCAATCAACAAGGGCAAGCGGCGCTGAGCGTGGGGCCGCTTTTGCTTCGACTCCCTCCCTTTTGCGTAGCAAAGGGGGTGAAGAAGGCTGCTTGCGCGCCACTGGCGCGCGGCCTGATGAACGACCGAAGGCTATGCCTTCGGGCCGGGCGGGTTGGGGAGGGGTAGGCTGTTCGCAGCATTGATGCGGGTTTGGCTTCGCGGCTTACGCTGCTGCTTCAACTCCCTCCCTTTTGCGTGGCAAAGGGGAGGGTTGGGGAGGGGTAGGCTTTCGCAGCGCTGATGGGTTTGTGGCTTCGCGGCTTATGCCGCTCCTACATAAAGCGTGCAGAGGCTGCGCGTTATATCGATTTGAACGAGGCGGGCATGGACACGGTTGATACCCACAACGATCCAGCCATCAGCCATCACGCCGCGCTCGATGCGCGCATGGTGGCGGCGGTACGTGGTGTCCGTTTGCTGGGTCTGACCAGCTGGCCGGCCACCACCCAGGCGCCGTTCCTCGACAGCGTCGCACGTGGCAAGCCGCTGCTGCCGCAGGTGGAATACCCGAAGCAGGATTTCAGCGATACGCGGCGCGAACTGGCCGCGATCATGGCCGCCGCCGATACCTCGCATCCGCTCGGCGTTTACGTACACGATTCGGCCCACAGCTGGGACCTTGCCGCCGGTCTGCTGGAAGCACTGGGCACGCGCGCGGTGAATGATTATTCCGCGCAGTTGTTCGGCGTGCCGGAGCAGCCCATGCCGGGCAATGGCCCGACCACCCGCGATGCCGCGCGGCATTTCATCCAGATCGCCGAAGAACTCGATCACGAACTGTTGGCACCGGAAGAGCAGGTGCCGGTGTCGGCCACCGCGCTGCAGCTGATGCTGCAGAGTGACCTGGATGATTTCTTCGATGGGCGCCTGATCACGGTGGAACTGGACCGCGAACTGATCGCCAAGGCCGCCGCTGGTGCCACCCGCATCCGCCTGCGCACCAGCGCCACATTCAGTGCCTACGACCGCGCCCAGCTGTACCACCACGAGGCGCTGGTGCATTCGTTGACTGCCCTCAATGGCCGTGAGCAGACCTTGCTGCCCAGCCTCGCGTTGGCCTCTCCGCGTATCACTGCCACCCAGGAAGGCCTGGCCACCTTTGCCGAACAGATCACCGGCAGCATCGACATCCAGCGCCTGAAGCGCATCAGCCTGCGCATCGAGGCGATCGCGATGGCGCGCGACGGTGCCGATTTCATCGAGATCTTCAATTTCTTCCGTGCTGCCGGGCAGACCGCCGAGGAAAGTTTCTCCTCGGCCCAGCGCGTGTTCCGTGGCGTGCCCACCAGCGGCGGTGCCGCCTTCACCAAGGACACCGTCTACCTGCGCGGGCTGGTCTCGGTGCACACCTTTTTCCGGCAGATGCTGCGCGATGAAAAACTGCAGACCTGCCGCTGGCTGTTTGCCGGCAAGATGACCCTGGGCGATGCAGTGGCGCTGACGCCCTTGTTCGAAGCCGGCGTATTGGCGCCGCCACGCTGGTTGCCGCAGTGGATCAACCGCGCCAACGGCCTGGCCGGCGCCTTGGCGTTCTCGCTGTTCGCCAACCGCATCCGCATGGACCAGATCAGCGAAACCTGAGCGGGCTCAGGGCGTGTCGAGCAGCTGCTGCACCGCGCGTTCGCCACTGCCCATTGCCAGCGTCCAGCCGAGCATGCCGTGGCCGATGTTGCAGGCCAGGCCATCGCCAAGATTGCGGATGATAGGCGACGACCACGGCGTGACCGGTCGCAGCCCGGCCCAGCTGCTTTCGATGTGATCGTAGTCGGCCGCCTCGGGCAGCGAGGCGCGTGCCTGTGCGATCAGGGTGGCAAGCCGCGCCGGCTCGGGGGTGGGATTCCAGTCGTTGAGATCAGCCAGCCCTGCAACGCGGATGCGATCGCCCAGGCGGCAGAACACCAGCTTGCGCTTGGTATCGGTGAGGCTGACCCGTGGCGCGTTGGCGCCCAGCGGTGCGGTGAACGAATAGCCCTTGATCGCCATCAGCGGCGTGCGCAGGCGCAGCGGTTTGAGCAGCGCGGCGCTGTCGATGCCGGCACAGACCACCACGCGCGCGGCCTCAACGCTGCGGCCATCGCCGGCCTGCAGCTGCCAGCGGCCATCGGCATGGCGCAATGACCGGGTGTCGAAGCCGAAGCACGCCTGCATGCCGTAGTGCTGCTGCAATACCTGCAGCAGGCCCTGGCTGAAACGGTAGGGGTCGCCGGCTTCTTCCTCGGGCGAGTAGACCGCGCCGCCCAGCCATGGCGCGCCAGCGAGCGCAGGTTCGATGGCACGGGCTTCGGCGGCATCCACCAACCGTTGCTGCACGCCACTTGTGCGCTTGAGCGCGATCATCGCGGCGGCACCGTGCATCGCCTCGGCCGAGGGGTACAGGTGCAGTTTGCCGGAGACCTGATGATCGAAATCGATGGGGTGCTGCTGCAGCAAGGCCTGCATGGCGGTGCGCGATTGAAGCGCAAGTTCCAGCGTGGCCAGGGTATTGCGATGCAGGCCGCCGCTGCTGGCCTGGCGCAGGAAGGCCAGCCCCCAGCGCAGGAAACCCGGGTCCGCCGACCAGCGCGTGCGGAACGGCCCGTTGCGGCCGAAGGCCATTTCCGGCAGTTGCGCCCAGGTGGCGGGGCCGGCCATCGCGTCGGTATAGGCGTAGCTGAGCTGTGCGCCATTGGCGAACGAGGTGCCCAGCGCCGGGCCGGCATTGCGGTCCAGCAGCAGCACCGAGCACCCCCGCTTTGCGGCGGCATACGCCGTGGCCAGGCCCACCACGCCAGCGCCGATGACGATGAGGTCATGGCCAGAAGAAACCGGGGGCGCAGCATTGGGGGTCATCAGCGGAGCAACACGGGACAGGTGAGTGCCCATTGTCGCGCCAACCCGCGCGCAAGGCACGGGTGTGGCGCACGGAACAGCCCGATCAGTGCGGCCAGAAGTTGAGGAAGCCGGTAATGATCAAGGCGTTGATGAAGTCGATGAAGAACGCGCCGACCAGTGGTGCCACCAGGAAGGCGCGCGGCGCCGGCCCATAGCGCTGCGCCAGCCGCCGCATCACCGCCATCGCATTGGCGGTGGTGCCCAGCATGAAGCCGATGAAGCCGCCACCCATCACTGCCGCGTCGTAGTCGCGGCCCATCAGCCAATAGATCGGCACCGCGAACAGCGCGACCACCGCCACCTGGATGATTAGGTTGACCAGCAGCGGGAAGCCCATTCCAGCCAATTCCCAGAGTTTGAGATCCATCAGCGCGATGGCCAGGAACAGCGCCAGGCAGATATTGCCGATCAGGTCGGTGGTGGGCACTGACAGTTTGATCCAGCCGGTGTAGTCATCGATGTTGCGGATCACCGCGCCCACCAGCATCGCGCCGATATACGTCGGCAAGGTCAGGCCCAGGCCTTCAAAGCCCTTGCCTACCCAGACGCCGAGCCACATCGCCATCAGCAGCACGACGATGCTCTTGAGCGCATCGAACTCGCGTGCCGATTCGCTGGGGTAACGCACGGTGACGGCTTCGTCTTCGCCGAGCTGCGCGCCGGTGGCCTTCTGGCTGGGGTGCTGCACCTTGAAGCGCTGCATCAGCACGGTGATCACCGGGCCGCCGACCAGGCCGCCACAGATGATGCCGGCCATGGCCGCAGTCACCGCCAGGCTTTCCGCGCCGACCAGACCGGCCTGTTCAAAATGCCCGGCAAAGGCCAGGCCGGTGGCCGGGCCACCGGTGAGCGTGGCCGAGCCGGCCAGCACACCGAACATCGGGTTCAGGCCGAACATCTTGGCCACGCTGATGCCGATCAGGTTCTGCAGCACCGCGAAGAGGCTGCCGATCAGCAGGAACAACATCACCTGCTTGCCGCTGACCCGCAGCAGCCGCACGCTGGCATTGATGCCCAGGGTGGTGAAGAAGGCCACCATCAGCGGTGTCTTGAGGGTGGTATCCAGTGTGAACAGGGTGGTCTGCTGGCCATGCGCCCACCACACCGCCAAGGCCACCAGCAGGCCGCCAACCACCGGTTCGGGCAGGTTGTAGCGGCGGAAGAACGGAATGGCGCGGCACAATGCGTAGCCGGCAAACAGGGTCAGGCCGGCAAAGGCGACTGTCTGTACTGCGTCAAGTTGGATCATCAGGGCGGGGACCTTGCACCAGCGAAAGGCGAACTTTGTCGTTCCCCCGGCACAATAGCAACCGGGCCTATTGGCACTGGCCGGGCTGTCAGGGTGCGCTCGCCCGCCCCAATGTGGTGCCGAGCCATGCTCGGCTGTCGCATTACCTGTAGTGCCGAGCCATGCTCGGCAAGGGCTTTCCAAGCGGGCGGTAGTGCCGAGCCATGCTCGGCAAGGGGCCTTCCCGGTAAAGCCTCTGCCGAGCATGGCTCGGCACTACAGTTTGGGTCTTGCGGTAAAGCCCCTGCCGAGCATGGCTCGGCACTACAGTTTGGGTCTTGCGGTAAAGCCTCTGCCGAGCATGGCTCGGCACTACGGTGATGCGGCAGGCTCAGCGTTGCGGGCGCTTGTAGGCCACGCAGTCCACTTCCACCTTGCAGTCCACCACCATGCGGCTTTCGACGCAGGCGCGGGCGGGTGGGTTCTCGCCAAAGTAGTGTTTGAACACGCCGTTGAAGGCATAGAAGTCGCGGGCGTCGTCCAGCCAGACGCCGCAGCGCACGACGTGCTCCGGGCCGTAACCGGCTTCGGCCAGGATCTCCAGCACATTGCCGATCACCACATGCGATTGTTCGGTGACCGTGCCGGCGACCAGTTCGCCGTTGCGCATCGGTACCTGCCCGGACACGAACAGCCAGCCATCGGCTTCGACCGCGCGCGAGAACGGCATGTGTTGCTTGCCCTGGCCAACGCCACCTTCGGCGCCGTAGCGTTTGATGTCACTCATCGGTATTCCTCTTCATGGGGTGCAGCGGTAGCAGTCAGGCTGTCGGTGCGGGTTCTGGCCGCACAAAACGGCCAGCGCGGGCGACGACGCGACTGCCGTCATAGCTCAGGCAGCCGTTGACCCAGACGGCGTTGATGCCTTCGGCGGCGCGGATCGGATCGTGGAAACTGGCGGTGTCGCGTACCCGCGCCGGATCGAACAGCACCAGGTCGGCGCACCAGCCGGCACGGATCAAGCCGCGCGCGCCCATCGCGAAACGCGAGGCCGGCAGGCCGGTCATCTTGTGCACGGCAGTGTGCAGCGGGAACAGCTGTTGATCGCGGGCGTAGTGGCCCAGCACGCGCGGGAATGTGCCCCATAGGCGTGGATGCGGGCGCGGATCGCGTGGCAGCCCATCGGAACCGATCATGGTCAGTGGATGGCTCAGGATGCGGCGCACGTCGGCCTCGTCCATGCCGTGGTACACCGCGCCGGCAGGTTGCAGGCGTATCGCGGCATCCATCAACGGGACCTTCCAGTCGGCGGCGATCTCGGCCAGCAGGCGGCCGCCCTGGCTGGGTTCGGGCTCGGACCAGGTGATCAGGATGTCGTAGGCCTCGGTGACCTGCTTCAGGTCCAGGGTCGAGGCGCTGGCCGCATACGGGTAGCAGTCGCAGGCCACATCCTGGCTGGCCGAGGCCGCATGCAGGCAGTCCAGTACTTCGCCGCTGCGGCCCCAGTTGTCGACACCGGCACACTTCAGGTGCGAAACACGCACTGCGGCCTGTGGCGCACGTGCGGCGTAGAAGGCTTCTTCCATCGCATCGAGGATGCCGCTGAATTCATCGCGCAGGTGGGTGGCATACAGGCCGTTGCGTGGCAGCTCCTTGGCCAGCGCGTCCACTTCCGAGGACGGTGCGCTATAGGCCGAGGCATAGGCCAGACCGCTGCTCAGGCCCAGTGCGCCCTGTGCCAGGCTGTCGCGCAGCTGCGCCCGCATCGCGCTGATTTCCTCGTCGGTGGCGGCACGGTCCAGGCGATCCATATGGTTCTGCCGCAAGGCGGTGTGACCGACCAGGGCTGCCACATTCACGGCCGGGCCGGCATGTTCGACGGCGTCGCGATAACTGGCGAAATCCGCATAACGGAAATCCTCGGCATCACCGAGCAGGTTCATCGGGTCCGGCACCTGCGCATGGATCCTCACAGGGCTGGCGCTGATGCCACAGTTGCCAACCACCACCGTGGTCACGCCCTGCGACAACTTGCTGAGCATGTCCGGGTTGCGGATCACCTCCAGGTCGTCATGGGTGTGCACATCGATGAAGCCCGGCGCCAACGCCAGGCCCTGCGCGTCGATGACATTTGCAGCCGCAGCCTTGCCCAGCGCGCCGACAGCAGTGATGCGCCCGGCATCGATGGCGACATCGCCGTGCTCGGCCGGTTGGTCACTGCCATCGAAGATCAGCGCGTTGCGGATCAGGAAATCATGCATGGATCAATCACCCAGCGGAAGGCGCGAATCACCGCCACGGTGGCGGTCCAGCGCCAGCTTGATGCGGCGCAGGTGTTCATGGTTGGCGTTGGCGTCGTTGAGCGCGGTGGTGGTGGCAAGCACGTCGATGGCCAGCATCATCGCGTAGCGCGAGGCCGAGGGCTTGAACACGAAATCGGTTTCCTCGATCTGGATCGGCAGCAGCCAGTCACTGCGCTCGGCCAGCGCCGTGTTGGCCTGGGTGATGGCGCCGATGCGGGCGCCATAGGTGCGGGCGATATCCACCGCTGAGATGATTTCCGGGGTGATGCCGCTGACCGACAACACCAGCACCAGATCCTGCGGCCCAAGTGTGGCGCCGATGATCTTCATCATCAACGCATCGCTGCAGGCCGATACCGGCCGCCCGAAACGCACGAAGCGGCTCTGCAGCTCCTGCGCGAAAACGGTGGAGCATCCGCCCAGGCCGAAGATATGGATCATCCGCGCCTGGCAGATTGCTTCGGCCAGCTCCTGCACCACCTCTTCCTTCAGGTTGGCGATGTTGTGACGCAGGCTTTCCTGGATGTCATCGCAGATCTGCGCGTACAGCGCGGATACCGGCGGTGCGTTCTGCTGTTCCAGGAAGCGCTTGCCTACCGCGCTGGCCGAGGCCAGCCGCGCACGCAGCTCACGCACATGCTCGCAGCCCAGCGCCTTGGCAAAACGCGAGATGGCGGCGGCGCTGACTTCGGCGCGTTCGGCCAGCTCGCTGACCCCGTACTGCGCGGCGGCATCCACGTCGGCGAGGATGGCCGCGGCGATGCGCGCTTCCACCGGGCTGAACTCGTGCTGGCGCTGGCGCAGCTCATAGACGATATCGAACGTATTCTGCGACATGTTCAGAGCACCATTGAGAGGGCCATCACCAGCGACAGGGCGATGACGGAAATAAGGGTTTCAAGCACCGTCCAGGTCTGGAAGGTCTGGGTGACGGTCATGTTGAAGTATTCCTTTACCAGCCAGAAGCCACCGTCGTTGACATGTGACAGCACCACCGAGCCGGCGCCGGTGGCCAGCACCAGCAATTCAGGGTGGGCGTAGCCCATGGCGGCGGCAATCGGGGCGACGATGCCCGAGGCGGTAATCATTGCCACCGTCGCCGAGCCGGTGGCGATGCGCATCAGCGCGGCCATGGTCCAGCCCATCAGCAGCGGTGACAGCTGCAGGCGCTGGGACAGGGCGGTGATTTCCGCCGCGACGCCGGTATGCAGCAGGATGCCGTTGAGGCCGCCGCCTGCGCCCACCAGCAAGGTGATCGCGGCGGTGGGGGCAAGGCATTCCTGGGTGAATTTGAGGATCTGTTCGCGGCTGAAGCCGCGCATCATGCCAAGGGTGATGAAGCTCATCAATGTGGCCAGCAGCAGGGCCACCACCGAGTGGCCGATGAAGCGCAGGCCGTGGTTGAGCGTCGAGCCGGGGGCGGCGATCTGATCGGCCCAGCCGCCGAGCAGCATCAGTACTACCGGCAGCATCAAGGTGGCCAAGGTGATGCCGAAGCTGGGCAGCTGCTCATCGGGAATGCGCTGATGGCCCTCGTCCAGCAATGCCGCTTCCATCGGGTTATGCGCAGGCAGCTTGACCCGCGGCGCGATGAACTTGGCGAACACCGGGCCGGCCAGTGCCGCCGTTGGCAGGCCAACCAGCAGCGAATAGAACACGGTGCGGCCGACATCGGCGCCATAGGCGTTCACCGCCAGCATCGCCGCCGGGTGCGGTGGCACCAGCCCGTGCACCACCGACAAGCCGGCCACCATCGGCAGGCCGACCAGCAGCAGCGGCACGCCGGTGCGGCGGGCGACATTGAGCACGATCGGAATCAGCAGCACGAAGCCGACTTCAAAGAAGATCGGCAAGCCCACGCAGAAGGCGATCAGCATCATCGCCCAGTGCACGTTCTTGCTGCCGAAGCGGGCGATCAAGGTGCGTGCGATGCGCTCGGCGCCACCGGACTCGGCCATCATCTTGCCGAGCATGGTGCCCAGCGCGACGATCAGCGCGATATGCCCAAGGATCTTGCCGACGCCCTGCTCATAGGCTGGCAGGATCTCCGGCGCCGGCATGCCAGCAAGCAGCGCCAGCCCGATTGAAACCAATGTGACACTGATGAAGGGGTTGAGCCGAAAGCGGGCGATCAGCACGATCAGTGCAAGGATCGACAGTGCGGCGTAGATCAACAGCAGATTACCGTTGCTCATGCGTACAGACCCGATGGAAGCGGTTAGAACTGCGTGGAAACAGCACCGACAACGCGGTGCGCGTCATCGACCACCAACAGGTGGCGCCATTTGTCGAAGGTCAGGCAGGGGTGAGAAATATCGAAGCAGAGCATGTCGCCCACCTGCAGGGCATCGTCAGCCTGCAGCTCGAGGAACGCATGCTGGTCCATCATCGCGGTGAGCTTCCAATGCGCGGCGGCAGCGCTTGGTGCGGCATCGCCGGGCCGGTAGTGCAGGGCAGGCACCGGCAGGCCGGCATCGAAGGCGGCATCGCGCTTGCCCAGGCCGATGATGGCCTTGCCCGGTTCCGGGCGGGACTGCACGTAAGCCCATAGCCGCAGTGCCGGCTGCAGGCTGCTGCCCATCGTGCGCGCGATCGGGTTGCTGGCGTGGATGCGTTCGGCTGCTTGCCGGTAGATGCCGACGTCGTGGCTCAGATAGCAGCCCGGACGCAGCACGATCTGTGCGTCGGCATCGTTGGCGAGTACCGAGAACTCTTCGGCCACCACGTCGAACCAAGCCGAGCCAGCGCCGCTGAGGATGGCCGGCAACTGGCGGAAACCACCATTGGCGCGGATCGCCTGCCACTGCGCAAGGCTGCGCTGCAACATGGTGCGCACGCCGGCCTCGTCGCTGGCGACACCTTCATAGACTTCAACGCCGACCAGCGCCACGGCATCCGGCCAGCGGGCGATTTCGTCCAGCACGGCCTGCGCCTGTGCCTCGTCGCGCACACCGGTACGGCCGCGGGCCAAGCCAATCTCCAGCAATACCTTGATCTGCTGCCCACGCGCGCTGAAATAGCGGCCCAGCGCGGCCACGTTGTCGGCCGAGTCCACCACGCAGGCAAACCAGAAGCCCGGGTCACGCTGTTGCAGCGAGGCGATCAGCTCGAAGTTGCCCTTGCCGACCAGCTGGTTGGCGAGCAGTACGCGCTGTACGCCCTGCGCGTGTGCGGCCACGGTCTGCGGCGCGGTTGCCAGGGTGATGCCCCAGGCGCCGGCGTCCAGCTGCATGCGGAACAGCTCGGGGCTCATCGTGGTCTTGCCATGTGGCGCCAGCTGGCAGCCATAGGCCTGCGCGAACTCGCGCATCCACAACAGATTATGCTGCAGCGCCGATGCGCTCAGCACCGCAGCGGGCAGGCTGAGCTGCTCTGCAAGCAGCGACGGTGCGGCGGCGGCCAGCGACGCCGGCGTCCATGGGCCACCGCTGGGGAGGCCCTTGCCGACCAGAACTGCTTCGGAATGAAAGTAATTTTCCTGCACGAATCCTACCCCTTGCCTTGTTCACCCGGAAGTACGGGTGGCTGTCGTGGCGAAAGGTGGAGAATACGTGAAAATTATTTTCTTGTGTGTCCGGGCCGGATCACGTCGGCGCGGGCGGGGTCAGAAGTGCAGCTGGGCGCGCCCGGCCAGTACCCCAGTGTGGTCCAGGCGTTGTCCGCGCAGTTCATCACGGCGGCGGCTGTCGGTCCAGTCCAGCATCAGCCGGACGTTCCTGGAGGCATACCAGTTCACGCCGAGGGTCCAGGCGTCGGCCGAGACATCGCGCTGCTGCGTTGGCCACTGGCGACCGGTGATGTGGTCATAGCGGGCCACCAGCTCCCAGGCGCCGAAGTCACGCTCGGGCTCCAACTGGACGAAACGGCCGCCCTTGGCGTCGTAAGGGCGGGTTTCACCGGTGAGCAGCCAGCTGCCCTGCAGATAGCCGGCCTGTATTTTGCCGCGTTGCTGGCCATCGTCGTAGCGGGCACCACCGTACTCGGCCTGCCATGACCACGGCCCAGCCACGCCGGCGGTTTCAAAACTGTAGCGTTTGACCGACACCGCGCGACCGCTGCGGAAATCCACCAGCGGCAAGCGGCCGTTGTTGCCGAAGTGGCCGTTGGCACGCACTTGCGCACGCAACGGCAGGGCGCCATCGGCACCGGGATGGCTGTGATGCTCATGGGCGCCGGAGACACCAAAGTGCAGGGCATGGCCCGGTTGGCTCCATGGCGCGTAGCCGATGCGGCCGCCGATGACGTGGCCCTTGGCCTGCCACACATCGATGCTTTCCAGGCTGAAAACGCTGCCGCTCCAGAAAATGCCGCTGTGATGCCCCTGTGCGCCGATGCCCAGCCGGTAAGCCGTGCCCAGCGACTGCACCAGAAAGCTGCGCTCGATGGTGGGCGTGTGATTGGCGCTGCTGCGGTCGTCCAGCGTATAGAACTGCTTGAACTGGCCCAGGGTGAGCTGGGTGTTGCCAAAGGTGTGGGTCAGGTAGACATCGCGGGCAACCGGGCGGTGGCCGGCGAAGTCCGCCTCGACCTTGTAGCCCAGGCTGTAGGCCTTGCCCGATAGGCCCAGCCACGCTGCACGCAGATCGTCGCCGCTGCGTTCTGGCGGGCCAAGGCGGTCGTTGTCGAAGTGGCCGAATTCGTAATACAGGCGGCCGCTGGCCTTGGCGGTGAACGTGTCGTTGGCAAGCGCGGCGGGTGCGGCGGCCAGCAACAGCAGGCCGGTGAATGCAGCACGCAGGGGGAAACAGGCCATCCGTTGCCTCGGTACAGTTGGGAGTGCGCGGACGATAGACAGGGCCAGGGTGCCAACCAATAGCGATTTGGGACTAGGGCAGGCAAGCCGTGCCCGTGCCAAACTGGCGCCATGAGCCTGATCAAGGTGCTTGTTGCCGACGACCACCCGTTGTTTCGCGCCGCCGTGCTGCATGCGCTGCGCGAGGGCGGCGCCGTGGGCGAGATGCTGGAGGTTGCCAGTGTTTCGGCCTTGACCGAGGCGGTGGCTGAGCATGCCGATGTGGACCTGGTCCTGCTTGATCTGACCATGCCCGGTGCGCACGGGTTTTCTTCGCTGGTATGGCTGCGTGGCGAACGCCCGGAGCTGCCGGTGATCATCATTTCTTCCAATGACAACCCGCGGGTGATCCGTCGCGCCCAGCAGTTCGGTGCGGTTGGCTTCATTCCCAAATCCGCGCCGGTGGAATCGATAGGCGCGGCGGTGAGCGCGGTGATGGACGGCGATACCTGTTTCCCGCCCTTGGCGGCGGTGCGCTCCGAGCACGATGCGCTGCTGGCCTCGCGGCTGGCGCGGCTGACCCCGCAGCAGATCCGCGTGCTGCTGTGCATGGCCGATGGCCTGCTCAACAAGCAGATCGCGCACGTGCTGGGCCTGGCCGAAAACACGGTCAAGGTGCACGTCACCGCCGTGCTGAAGAAGCTCGAATGCAATAGCCGCACCCAGGCCGCGGTACTGCTGAAGACTTTGGAGGCAGAGTGGGAGCCGGAGTTGGACGCAGGCAATTGGACCGCGCCTAACCCGTAGTGCCGAGCCATGCTCGGCAGAGGCGTTACCAGCTAAACCCCAACTGTAGTGCCGAGCCATGCTCGGCAAGGGCGTTACCAGCAAACCCCTGACTGTAGTGCCGAGCCATGCTCGGCAAGGGCATTACCGGGAAAGCCTCTGCCGAGCAT
>NZ_JBRRBO010000025.1:0-59094 GCF_056756175.1 Stenotrophomonas sp. STEN240
TTTACATCCCACCCCCCCCCCAACCCGGCCGCCCCCCGGGTTCGGGGGCCGCGCCCGCTCCCACAACCCAGTTGCAGCAACAATTGCAGCCATCGCCGCCGCCGCCGATACTCGGCGCGGCCATGAATCCGCTTTCTCCCACTCTCCTGCAGGACGCAACCGACATCCCGGTGATGGTCGGCTTCAGCGGCGGCCTGGATTCGACAGTGCTGCTGCACCTGCTCGCCAACGCGCCGGGGCGCCAACCTGGCAGCCTGCGCGCCTTGCACGTACACCATGGCCTGCAATCGGTCGCCGATGACTGGCAGCAACACTGCATCGAACTCTGCGCGCAATGGAACATCCCGCTGCAGGTAGCCCATGTCGATGTGCCTAGAGACGCCGGCCGCGGCCTGGAAGCCGCCGCGCGCGATGCGCGCCATGCCGCCTTCAAAGTCCATCTGGGCCAAGGCGAGTGGCTTGCATTGGCCCATCATCAGGACGACCAGGCAGAAACCTTCCTGCTGCGTGCCCTGCGTGGCTCCAGCGTGGATGGGCTCGGCGCGATGCGCGGGCAGCGCGACTTCGGCCCCGGCACGCTGTGGCGGCCGCTGCTGAACGTGCCGCGCGCCGCGCTGGAGGCCTATGCACAACAGCAGCAACTGCACTGGATTGATGATCCCAGCAATGACAGCGCGGATTTCGACCGCAATTTCCTGCGCCTGCAGGTGATGCCGCTGCTGCGTCAGCGCTGGCCGCATGCCGCTGCGGCGATGGCACGCAGCGCAGGCCTCGCGGCGCAGGCGGCGCAGTTGTTGGGCGGCAATGACGCCGACCTGCTGCAGCAATGTCTGGGCAACGGCGACACGCTGCAGCTCAGCCCGCTCAAGCAGCTCAGCGCTGCGCAGCAAGCCCGCGTGCTGCGCCTGTGGGCCCAGCAGCAACGGTTGCCGCCGCTGCCGGCCAAGGGTGTGCAGGCAATCCAGCAACAGCTGCTGACCGCCGATAGCGACCAGCAGGCTGAATTCCGCTGGCAACGCGCACGGGTCGTACGCTGGCGCGATCAACTGCATGCCGCCCCCTTGCTGCCGGCTTGGCCCAAGGGCTGGAGCCAGCAATGGAACGGCGCCGAGCCGGCGCGGCTGCCCGATGGCGGCATGCTGTTCCTGCACGGCGCAGCGGCGTTTGATCAACCCCTGCTCCTGCGCCAACGCCAAGGCGGCGAGCGCATCCAGCTGGCTGGGCGCAACCACAGCCACCAGCTCAAACACCGCCTGCAGCACTCGGATGTGCCACCGTGGCTGCGCGCGCAACTGCCGCTGCTATGCGATGGCGACAGCGTGCTGGCGGCCGCTGACCGGGTCATCTCGGCGCCGCTGCAGGCCTGGTTGCAGGCGCACGGCGGCCATCTTGAATGGCAACCGCCAGATCCGGTGAATTGACCCTTTCCCGCTGCCCGCTCACACTTGCGCCATGGCAAAGAAGTCCCCCAATGAAACCTCGCCGGTGGCCCACTTCGAGCAGTCGCTTGAAGAACTGGAGCAACTGGTCGAGAAGATGGAAGCCGGCGACCTGAGTCTGGAACAGTCGCTGACCGCATACGAACGTGGCGTTGGCCTTTATCGCCAGTGCCAGCAGGCGCTGGAACAGGCCCAGCTGCGCGTACGCCTGCTCACCGACCCGGGCCAGCCGGAAAAGTCCGAACCCTTTGAAAGCAGTGGCAATGAAGACTGACGCCCTGCTCACCCGCTGGCTTGAGCGCACCGAAGAACAGCTGCAGGACGCCCTGCCCGACCCGGAGCTTGCCCCGCAACGCCTGCACCAGGCCATGCGCTATGCGGCGCTGGGCGGCGGCAAGCGCATGCGGCCGATGCTGGTCTATGCAGCCGGCTACCTGTTCGCGGCCGAAGAAGCGCGCCTGGATGCCGCTGCGGTAGCAGTCGAGCTGATCCACGCCTATTCGCTGGTACACGACGACCTGCCGGCAATGGACGATGACGACCTGCGCCGCGGCCGCCCGACCACCCATATCGCCTTTGACGAGGCCACCGCGATCCTCGCCGGCGATGCCCTGCAGACCCGCGCCTTTGAGATCCTCGCCGACGCCTGGATGCCACCGGCATTGGCGCTGAACTGCATAAAGACATTGGCAGGCGCCTCTGGCGCCAGCGGCATGTGCGGTGGGCAGGCCCTGGACATCGACGCTACCGGTCAACAACAGGCATTGGCTGATCTCAAGCATATGCATGCGCTGAAGACCGGCGCGCTGATCCGCGCGGCAGTGCGCATGGGCGCGTTGTGCGGCGAGGCCAGCGACGCCCAGCTTGCACAGCTGGACAGCTTTGCCGACACCTTGGGCCTGGCCTTCCAGGTCCGCGACGATATCCTCGATGTCGAGGCCAGCTCCGAGCAGTTGGGCAAGACCGCCGGCAAGGACCAGGCCCAGGACAAGTCGACCTTCCCCTCATTGCTGGGCATGGACGGCGCCAAGGCGACCCTGGCCGAACTGGCAACCGCGATGCAGGCAGCATTGATTCCGTTCGGCCAGCGTGCGGCAGCGTTGGCGGCATTGGCCGAACTGACGGTACGTCGCTCGCATTGATTCGGGGTTTGTGGGAGCGGCGTCAGCCGCGAAGTTGGCACTGCCTGCATGGCCGCGAACGGCCAACCCCTCCCCAGCCCTCCCCTTGCCTTCGGCAAAGGGAGGGGGCAAAGCGGCAAAGCCGCACTGCACCCAAACGCACAAAAACAAAAAGCCCGGCTTTCGCCGGGCTTTCTGCCAAACAACCTTCGCGCCGATTACTTGATCAGGCGGATGGTCATCGGATAGCGATAGGTCTCGCCCTTGTTGGCCGCCAGGCCAGCAAGAATCGCGAACACCAGGCCACCAATCCATGCCACGGCATAGGTCAGGAAGCCGATCAGCACGACCATCAGGATGCCGCTGATGAAGTACGCGCCCAGCAGCGTGAGCTGGAAGTTCAGCGCTTCCTTCGAGTTTGCATTCAAGAAGGCCTTTTCCGGCTTGTCCTTGTTCACCAGCCAAACGATCAGCGGCACGATGAAGCTGAAAAAGATGCCCGACAGATGCACCAGCATTGCAATGCTGTTGTCGTCGGAAGCACCGGCGCTGGTCGGCGGCGGCGGCGGAGTGTTCTGGTAATCGCTCATTGTTCCCCAAGATCCTTGTAAAGGGCGTATCAATATTGGCTGACAGCTATAGGGAGCGCACTAGCTCCCACATAAGAATAGTCCGCTGTTTACCAAGACTGCGTCAATCATTACCTGCCACGGTCATTTTGCCGACCAGGATCGAGCCGACCGAGACATGCGAGCGCTTATCCACGTCGGTGCCCACCGCTTCAATACCGGCAAACATCTGCTTGAGGTTGCCGGCGATGGTGATGCCGTCCACCGGGTAGGCGATCTGCCCGTTCTCCACCCAGAAACCACCGGCGCCGCGCGAGTAGTCGCCGGTGATGCCATTCACGCCCTGCCCCATCAGTTCGGTCACCAGCAGACCGGTTCCCATACCTGACAGCATGGACGCGCGATCGCCTGCATTGGCCTTCACTTTCAGGTTGTGCACGCCGCCGGCATTGGCGGTGGTCTGCAGGCCCAGCTTGCGCGCCGAGTAGCTGCCCAGGATGTAGCGCTGCAATACGCCGTCGGTGATCAGGGCCGAATTGCGGGTAGCCACGCCTTCGCCGTCGTAGGAACTGGAACGCAGGCCGCGACGCAGCAGCGGCAACTCGTCAATGCCAAACCACTCCGGGAACAGCTGGGTGTCCACGCTGTCGAGCAGGAAGCTGGCACGCCGGTACAGCGCGCCGCCAGACACCGCGCTGAGCAGGTGGCCTACCAAGGAACGCGCCATTTCCGCAGCGAACAGCACCTGCACCTCGCCGGTCGGCAACGAGCGCGGCTGCAGCCGCGCCACGGTGCGCTCGGCCGCACGCAGGCCTACCGCCGCCGGGTCGTCCAGGTCTTCGCGGGCGATGGCGCTGGTATACCAGCCATCGCGCTGCATGCCGTCGCCCTGCCCGGCAATCAGCGCGCAGCCGATGGAATGGTGGCTGCTGCGATCACGGCCGATGAAGCCATGCGAGTTGGCGTAGACCGACACGCTCTGCGCGGTGGAGGCCGAGGCGCCGTCGGAGTTGCTGATGCGGCTATCGCTCTGGCGGCCTGCCGATTCGCAGGCCAGGGCCAGGTCCAGCGCCTGTTCGGCAGTGAGCTCCCAAGGGTGCCAACCGTCCAGATCGGGGAATTCGGTGGCCATCAGGGCCGGGTCGGCAAGACCGGCGGCAGGGTCATCTTCGGTATGCCGGGCGATCGCGCAGGCCTGCGCCACGGTGGCTTCCAGGCTGGACTCCTGCAGGTCGGCGGTGCTGGCACTGCCCTTGCGCTGGCCGAAATACACGGTCACCGCGATGCCGCGGTCGTGGGTAGCCTCGACCGTCTCGACCTCACCCAGGCGCACGTTCACATCCAGACCGCGGTCCTCGCTGCAACTGACCTCGGCCTGGCTGGCGCCCATCGCGCGGGCCCGCTCCAGCAACCGCTGGGAGATGCCGGTCAACCGCTCCAGGCGCTGCAGGCTGTCGTCGACGGCAGGGTTTTGGGTGCTAATGACGTTCAATGCTTTATCCTTGGTGGCCGAATCCCTTCACATCTGCCCGGTCTTGCCTGACTGGCGGCGGTGTGACGGGGATCCCTCGTGAAGCCCGGCGAGCGCCCGGCTTTCCTGTCATGAAGTTTAGTAGGTAGCAGTGCGATGCGCGGACGCGATCAAGAAACCGGTGAATTTTTGGGCGAAAGCCGTAGCCAGAACCGGCGCGAAGCGCTGGAGGTGCTGGCGCTGGGCGAAACCCTGGTGGAGCTGACCCCGGCCCAGCTGGCACGCCTGCCTATCCCGGAAGGCATGCTGGAACACATCGAGTACACCAAGCGCATCACCTCGCACGGTGCCCGCAAGCGCCAGCTGGCGTTCCTTGCCAAGCAGATGCGCCGCGAGGAAGACGAAACCCTGGAAGCGATCCGCGACGCGCTGGACGCCAACAGCGAGACCTCGCGCCGTGAAGTGGCCATCATGCACCGCATGGAGCGCTGGCGTGAGCGTTTGATGACCGAGGGCGACGTCGCCCTGGGTGAGCTGCTGGACGAGCACCCGGAAGCCGACCGTCAGGGGCTGCGCACGCTGGTCCGCAATGCGCTGGCCGAGAAAGCCAAGAACAAGCCGCCGCGCGCCTACCGCGAGATCTACCAGGTACTGCGCGAGCTGATGCTGGTGCCGGTATTGAGTGCGGCTGCGGAAGTTGGCGGCGGTGATGACGATGCTGATGATGTGGATGACGACGACGCGCAGGATTGATCTGGGTTGAGGGGGTTTGCTGCTGGTTTGGTTCTGTAGCGAAAAGCTTCCCCTCATCCGCCCCTTCGGGGCACCTTCTCCCGCAAGCGGGAGAAGGAATTGCAGAGCTGCAGTTCGAACTGACGCCACAGAATTCCAAATGCCAGCTGTCCCTTCTCCCGTTTACGGGAGAAGGTGCCCGGAGGGCGGATGAGGGGGGCTCTTCAACCGCACCCTCAAGCCTGCGTGCCACCCACCGTCAGCCCATCAATCAGCAACGACGGCTGGCCGACACCGACCGGCACGCTCTGCCCGTCCTTGCCGCAGATGCCCACGCCTTCATCCAATGCCAGATCGTTGCCGATCATGCGCACCTTCTGCATGGTCTCCGGGCCGTTGCCGATCAGGGTCGCGCCCTTCACCGGCGCGGTGATTTTGCCGTCTTCGATCAGGTAAGCCTCGGTCGCCGAGAACACGTACTTGCCACTGGTGATGTCGACCTGGCCGCCGCCGAAATTGACCGCGTACAGGCCCTTTTTCACCGAACGGATCATCTCCTGCGGATCATGGTTGCCAGCGCGCATATAGGTATTGGTCATGCGCGGCATGGTCATGTGCGCGAAGGATTCGCGGCGGCCATTGCCGGTCGGCGCAACGCCCATCAAACGCGCGTTGAGCGTGTCCTGCATGTAGCCGACCAGGATGCCGTCCTCGATCAGGGTGGTGCACTGGGTCGGTGTGCCTTCGTCATCGATGTTCAAGGAGCCACGGCGCCCATCCAGAGTGCCGTCATCGACGATGGTCACACCCGGTGAGGCCACACGCTCTCCGATCCGGCCGGCATAGACACTGGTGCCCTTGCGGTTGAAGTCACCTTCCAGACCGTGGCCGACCGCTTCGTGCAGCAGCACGCCCGGCCAGCCCGGGCCAAGCACCACCGGCATCACCCCGGCCGGGGCCGGAATGGCTTCCAGATTCACCAGCGCCTGGCGCAGTGCCTCGCGGGCAAAGGCTTCCGGGCGTTCGCCTGCAAACAGTTCCTGGTAGCTGTAGCGGCCGCCGCCACCGGCATAACCGGACTCGCGACGACCGTTCTGTTCAACGATGACCTGCACATTGAGCCGCACCAGCGGGCGTACATCGGCCGCCAGCACGCCGTCGCTGCGCGCGATCAGCACCGTATCGACACCACCGGACAGGCTCACCATCACCTGCTGCACACGCGTGTCCGCCGCGCGCAGGTAACGGTCCAGGCGCTTGAGTACTTCCACCTTGGTTTCGTTGCCGATGCTGTCCACCGGGTCCAGCGCCGGGTACAGCGCGCGACCGGTGCCGCGCACCAGCGAGCGCACGTTCTGTTCGCCGCCCTCGCGGGAGATCGCCCGCGCCGACTGCGCCGCCGCCAACAATGCGGCCGGCTGGATGTCGTCCGAATACGCAAAACCGGTCTTTTCACCGGCTATCGCGCGCACACCGACGCCTTGTTCGATCGAATGCGCACCGTCCTTGACGATGCCGTCCTCCACGCTCCAGCTCTCCCGGCGCGAATGCTGGAAGTACAGGTCACCAAAATCGATACCCGGCCCCAACAAGGTGCCAAAGGTGCGTTCCAGACGATTGGCATCCAGCCCTGAAGGCAGCAGCAGGCGGGTTTCGGCGAGCGTGAGAGCGTTTTCGGTCATGTCAATCCAGATGGGGGCAGACCCGCCTCATGCAAGCCTGCAGTGATTCAGGGGCTGCCTGCAGCCCCGGGTGTAACCGCCGGCGGCGGCATGCGGGCCGCCTCACGGTCCAGCACTTCGACCTTGGGATCTTTCCAGGGCCCGGTCACCTTATAGGTCTTGGAGCCGATTTCGCCCAGCGGCTTGCCCAGCACCGCATTGGCTGCGGCACCTACCGCAGCGCCCACTGGACCGCCGGCCACCGCGCCTACCACGGTCAGCAGATTGCCCGAGCGCGGGTTCACATCGATGGTCTGGTTGAACTGCTGGGCAACCAGATCCGCTTGGCCGCGGATGGTGATTTCCGCTGCCGGCGCCTCAATGGCGATCTTGTCGGTGCTGGCCTGGCCATTGCCGAAGCGCATCGCGCCTTCGACGTGGTTGAACGCCAGGCCCTTGGAAAACAGGTCGCGGAAATCAAACAGCAAGCGCCGTGGCAGCTGCGCCACGCTGAGCAGGCCAAGCACGCGGCCGGCGCCCGGGTCCACTTCCAGCAGCTGGCCGTTGCGCAGGTCCAGATCCAGGCCACCTTCCAGGCTGGCCAGGTTGAAGGCCATCGGCCCGCCCTGCCAGCCTGCCTGCAAGCGTGCCTTGCCTTGCCCGCCCCGCAATTGGCCGGCGTAGCCCAAACGCTGCAGCAGGTCGCCGAGGTCTTCGCTCTGTACGTCCGCCGTTGCCTGGGTGCGCGCCTGCGCGCCCATTCCACGCCACTGCCCGTGCACGTCGATGACCTGCTTGGGCGCGCGTATCGCCAATTCCTGTACCTGCAGGCCGTCGCCGGTCGGTCGCGTGCGCAGCCGGGTCTGGCCGAGTTTGATCGCGGCAAACTGCAGGTCGTCGATATCCAGTGCCAACGGTGGGATGTTGGCCGGATTGATGGGCTCGGCCGGGGTGTCGCTGGACTCGGCCGTTGCCGCTGCGGCAGGCTGCCAATACACCCGCGCCAGCTGCCCGCTGACCGTGCCGCCATCGGCGGTTGGCACGCGCAGATTGCCGGCAAGCGCCGGGCCATCGAGCTGCACCGCGACCGCATCGGCACCCGGGCGCAGCTGCAGCCGGGTCTGCGCAAAACGCCCGCCCACCATCATCAGCTGGTCGGCCAGTACGTCCACCTGTTTCAGTGCCACGCCGCCGTCGCTGCCATTGCTGTCGCCGCCACGCGCCAGGGTGATCCACTCCAGCGCATCCAGCGAGGGCGTGCGGCCATTGACCACCAGACCCTCGGCCGGCGGTTCGTGATCGACGCGGTCATTGCCCATGGTGACCTGCACGCCGGTCTTGCCGTTCTGGCTGCGTGCGGCCAGCGCCATCAATTTGCCGAAGGAGACATCGATACGCCCGGCGCCCATCGGCAAGGCAGCCTGCACCGTGGTGGTCAGGGCATCGGCGGCGGGCTTGTTCAAGGGCGCCGGCAGCTGCAGGCGGGTGCCCTGCAGGTCCGAGCGCAGCGTCAGCAGCGTCGGCGGACCGCTGCGCGCAGCTGCCGCCACCTTGGGCAGGCTGACCCCGACCGTCCATGCCGAAGTGCCATGTACATAGGGCTTGAGCCACGCCAACTCCGGCGCGCGATCCAACAGCTTGCCCGCATCCAGGTCCGCGCTCAGTTCGGCCTCGAACGCATGGGCAGGATCCTTCACCGGCTTGCCGGCGCGCAGCGCCAGCACGCCGTCACGTTCCTGATGCCGCACCTGCAGCGCCGGCGCGTCGAAGCCCTCGCTGCTGTACTGCGCCTTGCCGCGCACGCCGTCGAACTGCAGGTCCCAGCGTTTGTCGGCCATGCGCATGCCACGCAGATCGATATCACCCTGCAGGTGGCCGGCGCTGTCGTGATGCAACGGCAGCAACAGGTCAAAACTGACAGCAGCCGGCCCGCTCACTGTCAGATTGTCCAGCGTGTCGCCATAGCTGGCCTGGAGCGGTGTCTGCCGCAGCATCGCCAGCAGACGCGCACTTTCATCCACCGTGCTGGCCTGCACCTCCAGCTTGGATTCACGGAAACTGGCGATGCCCGCACGCAGCTGATCGACCTTGACCCCGGCCAGATCGCCGCGCCCATGCAGATCGAAGCCGCCGCCGACGAAGGTGATATCGGCGTTGACGTGCTGCATCAACGGCCAGTCCTGCTGGAAGCGGATGGCGCCGTCATCGATGCGGCCGCCGGCCTCGAAACGGCCGTTGTTGCCGGTGAACGGCCAATCGTCCAGATCGCCCACCGCCAGACCGGTGCCGCCGCGCAGGGTGCCATCCACCAGCGCCGCATCCAGCCACTTCACTGCCGCCTCGCTCATGTTCGAGCGCACCCAGAACTGCTTGGCAGCGGTCATAGGTACGTCGTCGATCTTGGCCGCCAGGTTGATCCACGGCCGGGTGCCGTCGCCCTGGAACCACAAGCCGCCGCGTATGTCAGCGGCATAGTTGAGGCCCTGCATGCGCAGCGCAGGCGTGCCCACCTGCCAGCCGGCACCTTCGCGCCAGCCGACCAGGTCACCGGAGAGTTGCAGCTCATGCAGCACGCCGAAGCCGGTGGGCCAATCAAAGCGCACCACGTGATCGGGCTTCAGCGCGAGCGAGAACGCCTGCGCGTCGCCTTCAAAATGGCCGCGCAGGCCACTGATTCCCGGGCTGCCACCGACCGGCGCGAAACTGGCATCGAGCAGCTCGCCACTGCCACGCACCGCGCCATCGGCAGTTCCCAACAGACTGATATCGGCAAAGCGCAGCGAGGGCTGCGAGCGCTGCAGCCAACGCCGCAGGCTGGGTTCGAGCCGGTCGCTGAGCGCTGCCACCTGCAGCAGCGGGCCGGCATCAAGTTGCTTGCCCTGCACCGCAAAATGTTTTCCACCTGCCAGCAGCAAGCCGTCCAGGGTCTGGGTAGCGCCGTTGGCTGCGATCCGCAGACGTGGCGCGTCAAGCCGCCAGCCGCCGTCGATGGCCTTCCAGCGCGCGCGCAGCTGCAGGTTGCTGAATGCCAGGCTTGGCGGGGCGTCACCTGCCTGCAGCGGCGCACCGGCCAACTGCACGGCTTCCAGCTCGCCTTCGGCGGTGACTGCCACTACCCGCTTGTCACGCAACTGCACCCAGCCCTGCAGCTCGCCCTTGCCCTGGCGTATCTGCAGCCCGGCGAACTTCAACAGCGGTGCCCACGCGCCCAGCTCGGCGGGATCGGCCGAAAACCAGGCCTGCCCGTCCCCGCGCTGGCGTTGGAAATCCAATACCGCAGTGACCGGTGCGGCGCCGGTATCGATCCAGCCCTTGGCACCCACCCGCAGGCGTTGCCCATCCACGCGCAGGCGCAGGTCGATGCGCGGGACGCGGGTCTGCAGACCGATCGACGGTGCCTGTATCTGCAGCTGGCCACCAATCACCTGCAGCTCTCCGAGCCTGCGCAGGGTTTCCAGCGGATCGCCGCCGGCCTTGGAACTGGGCAAGCCGCGCACCGACCAGCGGCCGTCATCGTCACGTTGCAGGGTCAATGCCAGCCCGCGCAGGCGCAGCTCGGTCAGCGGTGCGCCGGGCAGCAGGCCCGAATACACCGCCACCAATACTTCGGCCTGACCAATGCGTACGCCGTCACCTTCGCCAATCCGCAGCCCATCGAGTTGCAGCAGCGGGCCGCGCCGGGTCCAGCGCGTATCCAGGCGGTCGAAGGCCACCGGCTGGCCGGCGCGCTCGCTGAGCCAGGCGGCAACCTTGTCCGGATGCGCCTCCACCATCGGCAGCAGCTGGCTGACCGTGCCCACCAGCAGGGCAACGCACACCAACGCCATCGCCAATGCCATCAAGGCGTAGCGACGGAAGCGGCGTAGGCGGTGGCGCAACAACGTTGTCATCAGCTCACTTCGTGCTTCCGTGCCGCGAAGTGAGCGTGCTCAGAGCAGCACGACATCGAACTGCTCCTGCAGGTATTGATCATCGGCCTGGAAGCGGATGCTCTTGCCCAGGAACTCCTCCAGCTCGGCGACCGCGGCCGACTCTTCGTCGGTGATGCGGGCAACCACTTTGCTGGAGGCGATCACCAGCAGGCGCGCGGCCTCGAACTGACGCACGGCGCGGGTGATCTCGCGGAAGATTTCGTAGGTGACGGTCTCGGCGGTCTTGATGCTGCCGCGGCCGCTGCATTGCGGGCAGGTTTCCGACAGCTGCCGTTCCAGGCTCTCGACCGTGCGCTTGCGGGTCATTTCCACCAGACCCAGCGGCGAGAAGTCGTACACCGTGGTCTTTGCGTGGTCGCGGGCCAGTGCCTTTTCCAGCGTGCGCAGCACCTGGCGGCGGTGTTCGGCGTCATCCATGTCGATGAAGTCGATGATGATGATGCCGCCCAGGTTGCGCAGCCGCAGCTGCCGGGCCACCGTCTGCGCCGCTTCCAGATTGGTGCGGAACACGGTCTCTTCGAGATTGCGCTGGCCAACGAAGGAACCGGTGTTGACGTCGATGGTGGTCATCGCCTCGGTCTGGTCGATGACCAGGTAGCCGCCGGATTTGAGCGGCACCTGCTTGTTCAAGGCGCGGACGATCTCGTCCTCGACCCCGAACATGTCGAAGATCGGGCGGTCGCCGGTATACAGCTCCAGCTTCTCGCCCAGCACCGGCATGTATTTGGCGACAAAGGCCTGCAGCTGGCCGAAAGTTTCCTTGGAGTCGACCTTGACCTTGTCCACGTCCTTGCGGATCAGGTCGCGCACCGAACGCAGCGGCAGGCTCAGGTCTTCATAGATGATGCTGCACGGCGGTGCTTCGCGGCCACGCCGCTCCACCACGGCCCACACCCGCGACAGATAGGAGATGTCTTCGGCCAGCGCCTCGGCCGGCTGGCCTTCGGCGTTGGTGCGCACGATGTAGCCGTAGCCGCCGTGCTGGGCCGAAATTTCGGTCACCAGCGATTTCAGCCGTGCGCGCTCGCCTTCATCCTCGATCCGCGCCGACACGCCGACCATCTTGGACTGCGGCAGCAGCACCAGATAACGCGACGGGATGCTGATCTGGGTGGTCAGGCGGGCGCCCTTGGTGCTGATCGGGTCCTTGACCACCTGCACCACCACGTCCTGACCATCGCGCAGCAGCTCGACGATCGGCACCGAGGACGGCAGTGGCAGGCTGGGCGCGGTTTCGTCGGTATCGGCGGCAACCGGCGCCGGCCGCACCACATCGTTGGCGTGCAGGAACGCAGCGCGGTCCAGCCCCACCTCGACGAAGGCCGCCTGCATGCCCGGCATCACCCGCTGCACCTTGCCCTTGTAGATGTTGCCGACCACGCCCCGGCGCCAACCGCGCTCGATGTGCAGCTCCTGCAACATGCCATTTTCGATCACAGCCACGCGGGTTTCGCGCGGGGTGACATTGACCAGAATTTCTTCGGACACGTCCTTCACTCCCCCTTGTCCATGGAATCGTCACCCGCTCCGGCGGCAAACGCCGCCAGCAGCGCAGCGGTCTGTTGCAACGGCAGCCCCATCACCCCGGAGTAGCTGCCAGCCAAATGACTGATGAAACGCTCCGCGCCGCCCTGGATGGCATAGCCACCAGCCTTGCCCATCGGTTCACCGGTAGCGACATAGGCCTGGATCTGCGCCGCACTCATCGGCGCGAATGTCACCTCCGAGACCACTGTCTCCAGCGCGTGGCGCCCGGCGGCGGCCAGGGCCACCACGGTGATCACCCGATGCGTGCGCCCGGCCAGGGAGGCCAGCATCGCCGCCGCATCGGCGGCATCGGCCGGCTTGCCGTAGACCCGATCGCCCAGCACCACCTCGGTATCCGAGCCCAGCACCACTGCCTGCGGATCGTCGGCGACCAGCGCCAGGCCGGCCTGCGCCTTGTCCAAGGCCACCCGGCGCACGTAGGCTTCAGCGGGTTCACCTTCCGCCCGCACTTCAGGCACGTCCAGATCCAACGTCCGGAATGGCACGTCGAGGCGGGAAAGGAGTTCGTTGCGGCGGGGGGAACGGGAGGCGAGATAAAGCATCGCGGAAGCATAACCTGCGGCGGCTGGCTGAATGATCGGCAAAGCAGTCAAAGTCACTGCAACCCCGAGCCGGCTCACCACCCGTTCATCGCCCCGTAGTCACTTTCACGATCCAGCCAAGGAGGATCACCATGCGCCGTACTGCCCTTGCTCCACTGTTGTTGTCCCTGTCACTTGCCCTGGGAGCCTCGATGACCGCTCACGCCCAAACTGTGCCCACCGCCGTTGCCAGTGATGCCACCTTGCTCAATGTCTCGGCCCAGGCCGAAGCGCACCGGGTTCCAGACATCGCCACGCTGTCGGCTGGCGTGGTCACCCAGGCCGTCGATGGCAACACCGCCATGCGCGAAAACGCCGTGCAGATGGACAAGGTGATGGCCGCGATCAAGGCCGCTGGCATCGCCGAGCGCGACATCCAGACCAGCGGCATCAACCTCAGCCCGCAGTACCGCTACGCCGAGAACGAGCCGCCGAAGATCACCGGCTACCAGGCCAACAACACCGTCAGCCTGAAGGTGCGCGACATCACAAAACTGGGCAAGGTGCTGGACAGCCTGGCCGCGCAGGGGGCAAACCAGATCAATGGCCCCAGCTTTGAAATCGACCAGCCCGAGCCGGTCTATGACGAAGCCCGCCTGGCCGCGCTGAAGAAGTCCCAGGCCCGCGCCGAGACCTATGCCAAGGCACTGGGCCTGCGCGTACGCCGCATTGTCAGCATCTCCGAGGGCAACCAGGGCGGCTTCCGGCCGATGCCGATGATGGCCATGTCCGCCGGCCGCAGCGCCAAGGCGGAAATGGACACCGCCGTGTCGCCAGGCGAAACCACCGTGTCGGTCAACCTGGACGTGGTGTTCGAACTGGGCCGCTGAGCCCGCTTGCGATCGCAACCGGAACGGCGCCTGCGGGCGCCGTTTTTGTTTTGGTCATCGACCTTGCCGGCCCGCACTCGCGGCTGTCCGGTGCAGGAGCGGCGTAAGCCGCGAAGCTGACGCCGCTGAAGTCCCTTGGCAGCTGTGCCATCTGCAGATGTATCTGCTTCGCGGCTGACGCCGCTCCTACAAAAGCTGCATATCCATCTGCTTCGCGGCTGACGCCGCTCCCACAAGGACCCACCTGCGCACCATCAAGCTGTCCGCCAGCTGACCGGAAACAATCCCCCCGCTTGTCGAGCGCACCGATAACAGGCGCACTGCAGCTACGGGACCGCAGTCAGCAACCCCGTCCCGTGTCATCGCGCGTTGTTCTCTGTCACACGCCCACGCATGGAGGTGGTACATGGTCCGCACGCAACAACACCGCAGTCCGTCCCTGCACGTAGAACCCTCGCGCATCCTCGCCTACAGCACCGCGCTGGCCCTGCACGCATTTGCTTTGGGGCTGTTGCTGATCCCGCTGTCACAGGTGCCGATCCACAGCGATGCGGTGCGCGAGCGCTGGCAGGTGCCCGACGCCAAACCCATCGTCCCCAACCCACCTGCGCCACCGGTCGACGTGCCGGTAACGTCCACGCCTTCACCACCACGGCAGCCGGCGCTGGCCACACCGGTGGACCACGCACCGATGCCGGTCTTCGCCACCGAAGCGGTAGTCACCGCACCAGTGGATGTAGCCCCGGCCATCGACAATCTGCCGGCCAGTGATTCGACCGCTGTTTCCACACCGCTGCAGGGTGTGCAGTTGCGCTACCTCAAGGCACCGCCGCCGGGCTATCCGCGCGATGCCCTGCTCGCCGGTGCGCAAGGCACGGTGACTCTGCGGGTATTGGTGGACGTGGATGGCACGCCACTGGAAGTGAGCGTCGAGCACAGCAGCGGCAACCGCAGTCTGGATACCGCCGCACGCAATCAGGTGCTGCGTCGCTGGAAGTTCCAACCCGCTACCGATGGCGGCCGCCCGGTGCAGGCCTATGGCTTGATCCCGGTCGACTTCAAACTTGGCTGAACAGGGCGTATCGCCCCTTATGGCAGCGCTATCTAAACGCTGCCATAAGAACCGCCAAACTGTCTGTGGCTATTAATGATTATTTCACTGCGTCGTCACCCATGGGAAACCTAGATTCGCGGCCGTCGATGTTCTTTGGCCGCGCTCTGGCGGCCTTCTTGCCGCTGTACCCTGGAGAGAGACCGTGAAACATTCGACCTACCCCCGCAGCAACCGTCTCAGCGACGCCATAACAGGCAATCTCACCCGTCTTCTGCTTGTCCCCCTGACCCTGGCAGCGACCGCACCGCTGGCCATGGCGCAGGACGAAAAAGCCACCAACCTGGACCGGATCACCGTCACCGGCTCCAACATCCCTCGCGCCACCACTGAAACCGCTTCGCCGGTGCAGGTCATCACCCGGCAGGAAATCGACCGTACCGGCAAGGCCACCATCGCCGAGTACCTGCAGACCCTTACCGCTGATGGTGCAGGCTCCATTCCCAAGAGCTTTGGTACCGGCTTTGCCGGCGGCGGCTCGGGCATCTCCCTGCGCGGCCTGGGTGCAGCCTCGACCCTGGTCCTGCTCAATGGCCGCCGCATGGCGCCTTATGGCTTGGCCGATGACGGCCAGAAAGTCTTCACCGACCTGAGCGTCATCCCGATGGATGCGGTCGAGCGGGTGGAGGTGCTGAAGGATGGCGCGTCGGCCATCTACGGTTCCGACGCCATCGCCGGCGTGGTCAACATCATCCTGCGTCGTGACTTCACCGGCGCCATGCTCAAGGCGTCCTACGGCACCTCCGGCGACAGCGACGGCAACGCCCGCAAGGCATCGTTGACCGCAGGCGTTGGCGATCTGGACACGGATGGCTACAACGCCTTCGTCAGCATCGACCTCAGCAAGACCGATGACATCCGCATTTCCGATCGCCGCGACCGCAAATGGATCGGCAATGGTGACCTTGGCCGCTACGGCTTTGATCGCGTGGCAGGCGGGCAGTTCTTTCCGCTCAATGGCGCCATCACCGCAGGCGGCACCGTCGCCGGCAACTCGCCGGTCGGCAGCATCCGCGACCCGGCAACCGGGCTGTATCAGTCGCTGCCCGGCTGTGCCCAGTTCTCCAACATCAGTCCGGCCGATGCAGGCGGTGGCTGCCTTTGGGAAACCCAGGATTTCCGCAGCCTGAGCCCGAGCGAGGAGTTCGGCAATCTGTTCGCGCGCGGCACCTTCGTGTTGTCGGACAACTACGAGATGTACGGTGAGTTCGGCTACTCGAAGAAAAAGAACGTGTTCTACAACACCCCCAATGGCGTCTCCGGCACCTGGGGTTACCCGGGCGGCCCGGTCAATGCCAGCAGTGGCCCCGGCGCCACGGTACTGGGTGCCGGCCACCCCGATAACCCGTTGGGCGTGGACGCACGTCTGCGCTACGCAGCCTTCGACGTCGGCCCGCGCGTGACCACCAACACCAATGAGTTCACCCGCTTCCTGGTTGGCGTAAAGGGCACCGCAGGCGAATGGGATATCGATACCGCCTATCTGCACTCGGCGACCCAACTGGTCAACGAACGCACAGGCTTCCTGCGCTACAGCCATGTCCGCACCGCATTGACTGATCCCAACAGCCCGGTGGGCTGGTGGCGTATTGGCGCCAATGCAGGGCTGAACTCGCAGGCGCTGTATGACTACATCTCGCCAACCATCCATGCCAACGCATCAACGTCGTTGGATATGATCGATTTCAAGGCCACCCGCAGCCTTGCCGATCTGGCCGGCGGCCCCTTGGGCTTTGCATTCGGTGCCGAGTACCGGCGGCAGAAGGCCAACCTCGACCCGCAGAGCTACACCGATCTGGGCGACATCATCGGCCTGGGCTATTCGGCCTACAAAGGCACCCAGGAAGTAGCCGTTGCCTACACCGAAGTCGTCGCACCGGTGCTGGAATCACTGGAATTGTCCGGCGCACTGCGCGTTGATAAATACAAGGGCGGCGACACCGCCACCACGCCGAAAGTCGGTTTGAAGTGGACCCCGGCCGACTGGATCGCGCTGCGTGCCACCTATGCCGAAGGCTTCCGTGCACCGGGTCCGGCGGAAGCTGGTGATGGTGGACAAGCCGGCTTCAGCACTGCGCGCGACCCGGTGCGCTGCCCGAGTGGCACCCCGGCCCCCGGCGCAACCGCTGCGGACTGCGCGGTCAATCTGGCCGTCATCACCTCGCCCGACCCGAACCTGAAACCCGAGAAGTCCAAGAGCTACACCGTTGGTCTGGTATTGGATCCGACCTCAAGCACGACGATGACCTTCGATGCATGGCAGATCAAACGCACCAATGAGATCAACAGTGGCGATACCGACCTGGCCTTGGCTGCCGGCAATGGCATCCGCTCGGACAACGACCTGCCAGGCATTCCCAACAGCGGCAGCTTGTTGGCGGTAAGCGTTGCCTATATCAACTCCGCAGCAACCACCATCCGCGGGTTTGACTTCGACATCCGCCAGCGAGTGGAACTGGGCAACTACGGCAAACTGTTGATGGACCTGCAGTGGACCCGCATCAACTCGTTCGAGCGCGACGATGGCACCGGCACCGTGTTCCAGTACGCCGGCACCCACGGCAACTGCGATGTCACCAATTGCATCGGTACGCCGAAGGACCGTCTGAACTTCGGCCTGACCTGGGACATGGACCGTTTCAGCATCAGCAGCATCGCCAATTACATCGGCAGCATGGACAACGTTGCCTTTGAAGGTGACAGCTGTGCCAATCGCTATGGCGATGGCTCCGACGCACCGCGTGGCTGCGAACTGCGCGCGTTCTACACCATCGACCTGTCCGGCCGCTGGCGTGCAACCGATGCGTTCGAGATCTTCGGCTCGGTGCAGAACGTCACCGATCGCATTGCGCCGCTGGATCCACAGACCTATGGCGCGGTCAACTACAACCCGCTGCATTACAGCGGCGCGGTTGGCCGTTACTTCACCCTGGGTGCCAAGTACACGTTCAAGTGATGTTGCCGACCCCGGCGCCGACTGCGCCGGGGTTGCTTGAACCGCGGACAAGAAAAAACCCGCATCTGACGATGCGGGTTTTCTTTGAATCTTGGCGCCCGAAGTTGGACTCGAACCAACGACCCCCTGATTAACAGTCAAGTGCTCTAACCGGCTGAGCTATTCGGGCGGGGAGGCGCATTCTATACGTTAATTACGCGCGATGGTAGGGGTGATTGGCCAACATCGCTGCTGCGCGATACAACTGCTCGGCAACTACCAGCCGAACCAGCATATGCGGCAAGGTCAGCGGGCCTATCGACCACTTCTCATCGGCCGCTGCGGACACCTCGCTGGCATGCCCTTCCGGGCCACCAATCAGGAATGCCAGGTCGCGCCCCTGCGTGCGCCAGTGTTCCAGCCGCTGCGCCAGCTGTTCGGAACTGAGCTGCCGGCCGGGCACGTCCAGTGCCACCACGTAGGGATTCTTGGGTAGCGCGGCCAGTACCCGCTTGCCTTCGTCCTCGATCGCGCGTTTGGGATCGCGGCCCTTGCCGCGCAGGCCCGGCTCGATTTCCACCAGTTCCAGCGGCAGCCAGTGCGACAAGCGCTTCTGATATTCGGCAAAGCCCTGCGCCACCCAGGCCGGTGCGCGTTCGCCGGTGGCGATCAATCTGGCTTTCATGCGTGGCCTCCTGTCAGCCGGCACAAACGAAGACGGCGCCCTGCGGCGCCGTCACAGAATCAGGAACAGTGGGGCTCAGCCCGCATCCTGCTCGTCTTCGTCGTCATAGGCAGAGCGCGGCTGGTCGCCAACGGTCCACAGACGCTCCAGCGCATACAGCTCGCGCACGCGCGGCAGCATGACGTGGACGATGACGTCGCCCAGGTCCACCAGCACCCACTCGGCTTCGCGCTCGCCTTCGACACCCAGCGGCATCACGCCCAGGTTCTTGGCGAAACGCACGACTTCTTCACCGATCGACTTGACGTGACGGGTGGAGGTGCCGGAGACCACAACCATGTAATCAGCGACGCTGGACTTGCCACGGACGTCGATCTCGACGGCATCCCGGGCCTTGATCTCTTCAAGGGCGGAATGGACGGACGCCAACAGGGCCGGCACGGAGGGTGCCGGGTTGGGCATTTGGGTCTTGATGACTTGGGCTTCGGTGGTCAAAGCAGCAGAACTCGATGAATTAAGGGGAACGATTATAGAGAACCTGGCCGCCGCCGGCATTCACACCGTTGCGGCGCTGCCATACAGGCCTTGGGCAAGGATGTACTCCGCCACGGCCGAAGGCAACAAATCGCGCCATTGCTGACCGCCATTGGCGATCAGCGCGCGCAGCGCGGTGGCCGATTCTGAATGCAGTGGCTGCCGCAGCCGCCAGACCCGCCCCGCCGGGGCATCGGCCAGGGCCTGCGCCGAACCGGCCCAGGCACCGTTCAGGCGCTGCGCCAGCGCTGCCGGCAATGCGCCGTCCAGGCCGCTGCCAGGGCGTTCAGCCACCACGATATGCGCAAGATCGAGCAGATGTTCCCATTCATGCCAGCTGGGCAGGCCGAGCAGGCTGTCGGCCCCCATCAGCATTGCCAGCGGACGCTGCGGGCCAATCTGGGCGCGGATCTCGCGCAGGGTGTCCACCGTCCACGAGGGCACACCAGGCAGCCGCGCGGCACGCTGCAGCTCGCGGGTGTCCACCTGCAGTGCGGGCTCGCCAGCGACCGCCAGCTCCAGCATGTGCGCGCGTTGAGCGGCATTGGCGCCGGGTGGCGCACGATGCGGCGGGTCGGCGGCCGGCATCAGGTGAACCGGCACCTGCAGTTCGGCAGCGGCGCAGCGGGCGATGGCCAGATGGCCGTTGTGCACGGGATCGAAGGTGCCGCCGTACAGCAGCCACACGCCCCGCTGCCCGGCAGCGGCCGCCAGCGGCGGCCCGGCCACGTCAGCGCACGCCACGGACAAGCAGGCGCACCGCGCGGGCTTCGGCCAAGGCGATCAGCAGGCGCTCCAGGGCCAGCCAGGGATCGCCCTCGGCGCGCCCCTTGGCCATGCGGTCCACCTGCGATGCTTCGGCGAGGAAGCGCTCCCAGCGGCGCGGATCGGGATGGCGCTGCAGCGCCCGCTTGAAGGGCGCCTGGCGTGACTCCCAGATGCCCTTGGATTTCATTTCCGCGCCCAGATTGCCGCCACTGGCCTGTACCCGCGCCAGCCCGGCGGTGATCAGCAGCTCGCGAATCAGGATCGGCATCAAGGCGGCCACCGCCTCACCTTCGGCGCGCAGCCCAGCCAACATCCGCAGCACGGCCGGTGCCTGTCCGGAGAAGGCGGCATCGCTGAGCCTGAAAACATCGTAACGGGCGGCATCGGCCACCAGCGATTCCATCTTGGCCACATCCAGCGGCTGGCCATCGGCCAGCAAGGCCAGCTTGTCGATTTCCTGCGCGGCGGCCAACAGATTGCCTTCAACCCGTTCGCTCAATCGCTGCACGGCAGCCGGATCGGCGCGCAGGCCCTTGCTGCGCAGGCGGCGTTCGATCCAATCGGCGAGCTCGTGCGGCTTGATTGCCCAGGCCACCGAGAGCACCCCGGCCTTGTTGACCGCTTCGGCCCATTTGCCCTGGTGTGCCTTGCTCCATTCGCCGGCGGTGATCAGCAGCACCACGTCCGGCGCGGGCCGCGCACAGAAGTCGCTGATCACCTCGGCGCCCTCTTTGCCAGGCTTGCCATTGGGCAGGCGCACCTCGACCAGACGGCGGGCGCTGAACAGGCTGGGCGCATTGAAGCTGGAGGACAGCTGCCCCCAGTCGAAATCGCGGCCATCGGCATCGAATACTTCGCGTTCGCCAATTCCGTCGGCACGCGCCTTGGCACGCACCGCATCGGCGGCTTCAATCACCCGCAACAGTTCGGGGCCGGCAATCAGGTACACCGGCGCCAAGGGCTGGGCGCTTATCTGGCTGGCCAGCTGTTCCGGTCGCAGTTCCATCGTTCAGGCCTGCTGCGGCTGTGCAGCGCCTAGCGGCGCCAACTCAGCGCACCCCGCCTGCAGCATCGGGCTTGGGCTCGGGCGCGGCAGCACCCTCCGCCGGCACCGGGGCGTGCAGGGCTTTCTCCAGATCGGCGCGGACCACGCTGTCGATGCGGCGCAGGATGGAGGCCGACATTTCACGGCGCAGTTCGTCGGCCAGGATTTCGCGTTCGGTCGTGGTGCCGGTGGCGTCCTGCGGCGGCGACACGTAGTCACGCGACAGTTCCACCGCCTGTTCCGGCACGATCACCGTGCCATCGGGGCGGGTGAACATGAACACCACTGCGTAGCGCAGGCTGTATTCCTGGGCACGGCCCTGGGCGTCGATGGCGATGGGCAGGTCGCCCCAACGCTCGGAACGGATCTGCAGACGCGCAGCGCCGGACCGCTTGCCGGCGGCGGCCAGCGTGTCGCCTTCTTCAAGCACCGTAGCGCCGGAGGCGCGCAGGCCACGGTTGAGGAGTTTGACCAACTCGCTGTAACGCACCGCTGAATCCACCTGCACCGCCGGCATATCGGCAGGCAGCGCGAGCTTGTTACGCAGATGGAAGCCGCAACCGGTGAGGCTGGCGGCGAGAATCAGGGCAGTCAGGTATCGAGTCATGCACACAGTCTGGATGAGCCGGCCGGGGGCGGCAACAGGCAGCAAGCCTGCCTGATGCCGCGTGAACAGCGCTTGAGATACCCGTTGCGGCTTACGCCGCAACGATATTGACGATCTTGCCGGGCACGATGATGACCTTGCGGATGGTCAGGCCATCGAGGAACTTCGCCGTATTCGGCTCTTCCTTGGCAAGGACTTCGATCTGCTCGCGCGAGGTATCGGCAGCCACGTCGATGGTGCCACGCAGCTTGCCGTTGACCTGCACCGCCAGGGTCAGGGAGTCCTTGACCAGCGCCGCCGTGTCCACCTGCGGGAACGGTTGGTCTTCCAGCAGCGTTTCAGCGTGACCCAACAGCTGCCACATGCCGTGACAGGCATGCGGAGTGATCGGGTTCAACAGCAGCACGGCCGCCTGCAGGGCTTCCTGACGGACCGCACGGCCCTGCGCGCTGGCATCGTCGAACTTGGCCAGTGCATTCAACAATTCCATCACCGCAGCGATGGCGGTGTTGAAGGAGTGGCGGCGACCGTAGTCGTCGCTGACCTTGCCGATGGTTTCGTGGGTCTTGCGACGCATCGCCTTCTGCTCGGCACTGAGTGCTGCAGTATCCAGCGTCGGCGCAACACCATCGGCAACGTGCTTGTGCACCATCGCCCACAGCCGGCGCAGGAAGCGCGCCATACCGTCGACGCCGGCCTCGTTCCACTCCAGCGACTGTTCCGGCGGTGCGGCGAACATCGAGAACAGGCGCACCGTGTCGGCGCCGTACTTGGCCACCATGGTCTGCGGATCGACGCCGTTGTTCTTGGACTTGGACATCTTCTCGGTGCCGCCGATCACCACCGGCTGGCCATCCGTGCGCAGGGTCGCGCCGGTGATGCGGCCACGTTCATCACGCACCGTATCCACGTCGGCCGGGTTGAACCAATCCTTGGAACCGTCGCTGTTCTGGCGGTAGAAGGTTTCGGCAATCACCATGCCCTGGCACAGCAGATTCTGCGCCGGCTCGTTGCTGTCCACCATGCGCGCATCACGCAGCAGCTTGTGGAAGAAACGGAAGTACATCAGATGCAGGATGGCGTGCTCGATGCCACCGATGTACTGGTCCACCGGCAGCCAGTAGTTGCCACGCTTGTCCACCGCCTCACGGGCGCCGGGCGAGGTGTAACGGGCGTAGTACCAGCTCGACTCCATGAAGGTGTCGAAGGTGTCGGTTTCGCGCTCGGCCGCGCCGCCACAATCCGGGCAGGTGGTCTTGCGCCATTCCAGGTCAGCCTTGATCGGCGAACCGGTACCGTTGAGGGTCACGTCTTCGGGCAGGATCACCGGCAGCTGGTCTTCCGGCACCGGCACCGCGCCACACTTGTCGCAGTAGATCACCGGGATCGGGCAGCCCCAGTAGCGCTGGCGGCTGACGCCCCAGTCGCGCAGGCGGTAATTGACCCGGCGCTGGCCCTGCGCCTTGCGTTCAAAACGCTCAGCCAGTGCCTCGAACGCGCCCTGGAAATCCAGGCCGTCGAACTCGGCCGAATTGACCAGCTCGGTTTCGCGGCTCTTGTCGCCGTACCAGTCCTGCCAGCGCGTGTCGTCGTAGTTGCGTTCGTCGTCGTTCTTCGGCGACTTCAGCGCGATGACCTGCTTCTTGGCCAGGTTGTACTTTGTGGCGAACTCGAAATCACGCTGATCGTGACCCGGAACCGCCATCACCGCGCCGGTGCCGTAGCCCATCAACACAAAGTTGGCGACCCAGATCGGCACCTGCTCGCCACTGACCGGGTGGATGGCGCGCAGGCCGGTGTCCATGCCGCGCTTTTCCTGGGTTTCCAGTTCAGCCTCGGAAACACCACCCTGCTTCAGCTCGGCCAGCAATGCGGCCAGCTGCGGGTTGTTCTTGGCGGCGTGCACGGCCAGCGGGTGTTCGCCGGCAATGGACACGAAACTCACGCCCATCACGGTGTCCGGGCGGGTGGTGAACACGCGCAGCGGATCCAGTGCAGCGCCGTCCAGATCGCGCACGTCGAACTGGATTTCCAGTCCTTCGGAGCGGCCGATCCAGTTGCGCTGCATGGTCTTGACCGAATCCGGCCAGCCCGGCAGTTCGTCCAGGCCGTCCAGCAGTTCCTGGGCGTAATCGGTGATGCGCAGGAACCACTGCGGGATCTCGCGCTTCTCGACCAGGGCGCCAGAACGCCAACCGCGGCCATCGATGACCTGCTCATTGGCCAGCACGGTGTTGTCGACCGGGTCCCAGTTCACCACCGAGTTGCGGCGGTAAGCCAGGCCCTTGCGCATCAGCCGGGTGAACATGCGCTGCTCGTGCACGTAGTACTCGGGTGTGCAGGTGGCGAACTCGCGCGACCAGTCGATCGCATAGCCCATGGCCTTGAACTGGCCACGCATGTGGGCAATGTTGGCGTAGGTCCACTTGGCCGGCGCGGTCTTGTTCTTGATCGCGGCATTTTCGGCCGGCAGGCCGAACGCATCCCAGCCCATCGGCTGCAGCACGTTGAAACCCGTCATGCGCTTGTAGCGGCTGATGACGTCGCCAATGGTGTAGTTGCGCACATGGCCCATGTGCAGCGCACCGGACGGGTACGGAAGCATCGACAAGCAGTAGTACTTCGGCTTGTCCGAGGTTTCGTTCACCTCGAATGCTTTCTCGGCCTCCCAGAATTTCTGGGCGGCGGCTTCAACCTGCTGGGGATCGTAGATATTCGGTTCGACGCTGGACATGTCAACGCTGGGCAACGGCAAAGCGGCAAAGGGTACCGCAGTGCATCATTGCACTCCAATCAGCACGCCTACCTGCATCACCCCAGGGCCGCAGGTCATTGAAATATAGAGGTTTTAAAAAAACAGGTTTTACCTGGAACTGCTGCCGACGCGTTACTTGCGCGTGCCCTGCCCCGGCAATCCCAGGTTTGCGGCCTCTACCGCTCAGCTCCGTGCCGGCGCCAGCCGCGCTGCCGCCAACAACCACAGCAGCCAGCCCAGGAACGCCAGCCGCTGCGCCATCGCCACCGGCATCGCGATTTCGAACAAGAACGCACTGCAGACCATCCACAGCGCACAGACAATGGTCAGTGTCGACAGCGTGCGCCAGCCGGCGGCCTTGCCCGCAGCAAAACGCAAGGCAATGGCTGCAGCAGTGAACGCCAGCAACCACAGCAACCAGGCACTGGCGTGGAACTGGCTGGCGCGGTTCTCGATATCGTCCACGTCCAGCGGAAACAGGCCCATCGCGGCAAAGGCGATTGCGCCCAGCAGCAGCATCTGCCCGCCAACCCGCAACGGACGCGGCGCGCTGGCCGGCATGCGCAGGATCAGGTCCAGCATCACAATCGCCGCCAGCACGCCTGGCACTACAAAGCCGAGCAGACTGAAGGCGGTGCCGCCGGGAATGCCGCGCGCGCCCAGCAGCGACACCGGATGCAGCATCTGGTCATAGCCCTGCAGCTGCGCGCCAAAGCCGGCTACCGCCGCAATGAAGACCACTACCGCCAGCGGCCCAGCCCAGGCCATTACCTTGTTCCACTTCAACACAGCACACCTTGCCAGGCTCTGGCCGGGGCACAGCTGCCACGGCTACCGGCCGCCATTGTGAGGGCAGCAGGCGACATTCGCATCGCCTGCCGCGCTCATAGCGCCCTCAACCGCCCATCCCGGCAATCTCCACGCGGCGGTTCGGCGCCAGACAATCCAGCAGCGCCTGCCCGCTAACCTGCTCGCACTGCACCAGTGCCGCGCTGTTGCCCCGCCCTTCGGCATGCAGTGAGGTTGCTGGAATGCCCTGCTCGACCAGGTAGCTGCGCACGCTCTGTGCGCGGCGTTTGGACAGCTCCAGGTTGTAAGCATCGCTCCCGATGCGATCGGTGTAGCCGATTATGGTGAGCGAAGCCTGCGCACTGCGATCCTTAAGCTGCTGCAGGAGTTCATCCAGACGTGCGCGACCGGCTGCCGACAGGTTGGCGCTATCGAAAGCGAACAAGGCATCTGCCGAAATCCGCAGCGGCGCAACCACCTCCGGCGGCGGAGGCGGTGGTGGTGCGGGTGGTGCGGGAGCCGGCTCCAGCAACGCGGCGCAGCTTGCTGGTTGCCACGCCTGGCCGCTGGCAACGCCGTCCGCGTCAAACCGGACCTGGAACTGGCATCGAATCGGCTCGGCCCCTACCGAACGCCGAAAATTGAAGACGTAGTTCCACTCCCGCACCCCCCACAAACCTTCATTGAACTGCGGCGTACCCAGCAGCGCCTGGATCTGACGCTTGTTCATGCCCGGCGCGTACTGCCGCAGGTTGTCCAGATTCACGTAGGTGCCCCCGGCCGGATAGGCACGCGCCGGGTCCGGAAATTCTTCGCGCACCTGGCCCTTGCCACAGGCGGTGAGGGTTGCCAGCAAGGCCAGTACGGTCCATTTCGTGTTCATAGCGTCCTCGATGCATAACCATGGTTGTCCAGCTGCAGCCTGCCGCTGCCCGTGATCACCACTGGAAGCCCGCCCCCACGGTCACCCCGCCATCGCCTCGGGTATTGGCCGAGCCGCTGAGCTTGTAGATCCAGCGGCCGCCGTCGGTAACACCGGACACGCCCACCGCCATGCTCGACTCACCGTGGAAGGTGCTGGCTGCCATCGAGGCCATGCGTCGGCCTGCTTCGGTTGGCTGCGGCAGGCCGGCCATGGCCATCGCCGAGGCGACACCAGCCGAAGCACGGTCGTCGATCCGCTTCATGTCACGCCCCACATCGTTGAAGCGCTGATCGGTGTAGTTCTTCGACCAATCCATGACATCCCCCATGCCCTTGTTGAGCTGCGCCACATTGACCGCGTCGGTCGGTGCCACGCCGGTACCCACGTTGTGGATGACGGTGCTGGTGCCTGGGCGGCCCATCGTCACGCTGCTGTAGTTGGTGCTGCCATCGGTGTTCTGGTCATAGCGCACCGTGCCCTGCTGCGAGGCCTGCAGCTGGCGCAGGTTCACCGCGTCGGTGGCCTCGCTGCCGTCGCCGACGTTGCTGATCTGGCGCTCGGCACCGGCTGCACCAACCGACACGGTGTTGGCACGGTTAGCCACCGAGCCTGCTCCAAGGGCAACGCTGCCGGCTGCCGATGCATTGGCGCCATCACCGATGGCCACCGCCTGGTTGCCACTGGCAGTTGCCTGCGGGCCCGCGGCCACGCTGTCCTGGCCGGTGGCCGAGGCTGCAGGCTTGGTCGAATTGACCGCGAAGTAGGCATTGCCGGCACCGCCGTTCTGGATGTTGTCGATGCGGTTGTTGACGTTGACGATGGAGCTATCCATTGCTGCAAAGGCGTCGGTGACATTGCCGAATGTCTGCTGGGTAGCAGCGCCGCCGCTGTTGATCGAGGTGATGTTGAAACTGGCTGCGCTCCACTGCCCGGTACTGTTGTCGTATTGCAGGGTGCCGCCGATGGTCGAGGCCAGCGCGTCGTTGGTGGTGGCCAGTTGGCCACCGTTGATTGCATCGAGGCTGCCACTGGCAACACTGCCATTGGCGACATTGCCCAAGGCGACCGCTGCGCCGCTGCCATCGCCGGTCAGGCGAACTTCGTTGGTCGGGTTGCCGGCGCCATCTGCGACATACTTCACCGCCAGTGGATCACTGCCACCGGGGACGCTGCGCGGCAGCAGGTTGGACAGATTCAACAGCGAATCGCTGATGGAACTGAACGCACCGCCGATGTTTGCGTACTGCTGCAGCGAAGCCACGCCCAGCACGCCGATGCTGTTGATCTGGTAGTTCGGGGCGCCCAGTACGCCACCAGTGAAGGTCGCGCCGCCCCCCAGATACGTCGCCATCGAGCCACCCAGCCCAAACAGCTGGCCACCATTGATCGCCTCCATGCTGCCTGCCGCCACAGCGCCGGCCGCAACATTGGCCAGCACCGTGCCACTTGCGGCCTGACCACCACCGAGTGTGACCTTGCTGTAGTCGACGACGCCATTGGCGTCCTCGTCATAGACCACTGCGGCCAGCCCCAGATCATCGATCTGATCCAGTGCACCGCGCAGCTGCTTGAGGTTCACCGCGTCGGTGTCCAGGCTGCCGGCGGCGACATGGGTGATCTGGCGTTCGCGACCGGCCGAGCCCACCGCCACTTCGCCGATCGAGGTCTGCGCGGCAGTCAGGCCGAACGCGGCGTAGCTGTCCTGGCCACCGCGCGCGGCATCGGACTTGTAGCCCAGCGCAACGCTGTTGGCCTTGTTCGAGGTTGCCCCGGCGCCGAGCAGGGTCTGCGCATTGGCGGTGCCCTTGGCGCTGTCGCCAACCACCACCGAGTGGCCTTGGCGTGCGTCGTAATCGGCGGTGGGAACGCCGGTCTTGCCGCCGGTGGCGTCGACGAATACCTGGTCGGCGGTCTGTGCGGCCAACCGATGCTCGGCATTGCTGCCGATCACCACTTCCTTGGACCCATTGGCAAAGGCACCATCGCCGATCAACACCTGATAATCCTGCGCCGCGGGTACCGCCCAGCATTTGAGCTGGGCCAGACCCAGCAGATCCACACAGTCCGAAGCCCAGGCCGGCGCGCCATCGGGCAGCACCAGACCCAGCAGGCCGCCCGGGTCACCGTTGTTGATGTTGGTGATGTAGCTGTCGGAGGTGACACCACCGATCAAGGTCAGGTGCGAGTTGCCGCCGGTGGCCAGGCCGCCCAGACCATCCAGCAATTCACCGACCGGGCTGAGATTCACCACCGGTATGGTGTTCAGCAGCTCCAGCGACGAATAGGTCTGCATCACATTGGTGCTGTTGACCTTCAGGCTGCCACTCTGGATATAGGGATTGCCCCCGAGCAGCGAGGTCAGCGGAGAATCCACCAGCTGGTTCACCGAGCCCACCAGTCCGCCGTTGCCGACGATCAAACCCGACGGGCCGGGCGCCACTGGCGGCGCCGCACTGGGTATGACCGGGTTGCCGGTCAGGCCACCCACCACGTTCGACAAGCCGCCGGTCACACCACCAATCACCCCACTCAGCGTACCGGTCAGCCCACTCACACCGGAACCGGACCCGGTAACGCCACCGAGCGTATTGCCGGTAGCGCCAAGCAACGTCGATGCAGTGGTATCTACCGTACCCAGCAGGTTCTGCACGGTGCCGGCGACGTCACCATTGGCAAGCGCACCGGTGGTGTCCTTCAGCCCGCCGGTCAGCGCGCCCACCGTGCCGGTGACGCCGCTACCCAAGGTGCTCGATCCGGTCACGCCGCCCACTACTGCACCCAGCAGACCACCAACGCCATCCAGCACCGGCGCTACACCGTTGACCACGCCATTGACCAATCCCCCCAGGCCCGTGCCCTTGGCAACCCCGCCAGTCAATTCCTCGACCGCACCCAGCGCCCCCGTCAGGGTTCCGCGCACAGGGTTGCCGCCTTCCTGGTTGCCCGGCAACAACAGCCCCGTCACACCCGCGACACCGCCGCCCACTTGCCCAGTCAGCGATGTCACCGTCGTGCCGGCATGCGAGGTAAGCGTCTGTACTGCAGCCACAGGTTGCCCACTGAGCACTTCACCGGTCAGCTCTTTCACCGCACCCGCCGTTGAAACCAGCGTGCCGTGCAATGGACTGCCGCCCTGCTGGCTGCCCGGCAACAACGCGCCGGTCAGATCAGCGACACCGCCACCCACGTGCTGGGTCAGCGATGCCACCGTCGTGCCGGCATGCGAGGTAAGCGTCTGTACTGCGGTTACAGGTTGCCCACTGAGCACTTCACCGGTCAGCTCTTTCACCGCACCCACCGTTGAAACCAGCGTGCCGTGCAATGGACTGCCGCCCTGCTGGCTGCCCGGCAACAGCGCGCCGGTCAGATCAGCGACACCGCCACCCACGTGCTGGGTCAGCGATGCCACGGTCGTGCCGGCATGCGAGGTAAGCGTCTGCACCGCGGCCAGCGGCTTGCCGGTCACTACTTCACCGGTCAGCTCCTTGACCGCACCTGCCGTTGAAACCAGCGTGCCGTGCAAGGGGCTGCCGCCTTCTTCCTTGCCCGGCAGCAGCACGGCGGCAATACCTTGCAGGCCTGCGCCGGTGCCGGTGAGCGGACCCACCGTCGCGGTGACCGTTGCATTGGCCGAGGCCGCCAACGGCTTTACCGCCAATGCGGCATCGGCAACCACGGCCAACGCCGCTGCCGGTGCGCCCGCCGAACCGTGCGGGCGCAGCTGCGGCAATACTGCGCGCACACCAAGCTGGGCTTGCACTGGGGCGCGCGGCGCAGCAGTCTGCGGTTTGAGCGACACGGCCGCCGCCGCATTTACCTGCAGTACCGCTGGCAGCGTTACCGACGCATTGAGCGACACACCTGCATTCGCAGCAGGCAGATGGGTGGCAACAATCTGCTGCGCATCGGTGTTGCTGTATTTGGCGACCAGGTCCTGCAGGTCGGCCAGCTTGGCGTCGGTCGCCGCCGCTGGCCCGGCCATGGCCAGCGCAATGGCGCTACCCAGGCCAGCAAGACGCCATGAAACCACCGGTGACAGCTTCTCCGGACCCGAGCGTTTGCCTTGAGCGCTGGCCAATTCCGACCCCACCACGAATGCATTCAGGGTGCGGTTCCATACCAGCCGATAGATGCGGTTCATTTGGGGCCTCCAGCTCAACCCCACCAGGCGTGGAGGGGTTCTCTCTGTGAGTCCAGTACAGCGCTGCAGGGCGCCGCCACTTACCCGCATCCGGCACAGCAATACGTTGATTTGGCAAACCGTTGCCCGTTAACGGCACGCCGATGCACGTAATCGGCAAGCAGCAACCGGCGCTTGATGCCCATCACACTCCGTGGTGATCAGGCCGGGCTGTAGGTGCCGCGCATCAAGGTTTCGCTCGGCAGCTCGCCAAACACCTTGCGATAGTTGTCGGCAAAACGCGATAGATCCCACAGGCCGCAACTCAGCGCGATCGACTTGACCGACTTGCGCCCGGCATCGGCGCTGGACAGGCTGCGGCAGGCTTCGCACAGGCGCAGCATCGACAGATAGCGCACGGGCGAAATACCCACCAGTTCCTCGAAGGCATAGCGCAGCGCGCGCTCGCTCACACCTGCCGCATCGCATAGCTCATGCATATAGATATGCCGGCGCAGGTTGGCATACATCATGTCTTCGGCGCGGCGGAAAATAAGGTATCTGGCGCGGCGGCTGCGATTGCAGCCTGCACGCTCGGGCGGGCCGTTGGTGACAACCTCTTTGACGTGGGCATCAAGCATCGCGTCGATTTCTTCGGCGCCCACTTCGCCCTGTTGGATGCGCTCCTGCAAACCCTGGTAATACTCCTGCAGGGGCACATGCGGGCGTGCGCTCAGCAGTGGCACCGCCGCCTCCTCGCCCAGCCCGCCCAAGCGCTGTGCTGCGGCGCGTTCCTGGAAGCGCTTCACCGGCACCAGTACGAAGGTGACGCGGCTGCCCGCACCCAAGGCGAACTCGGTAACACCCTCGGGCATCACCGAAACGATATTGCCCGACTGCAGCGGTACGCCATGGCACCAGCTGCTTTGCGGGTCCACTGATTGCAGCCAGCCCAGCAGGCACCAGTCCAGCGGCAGCACAAAGCGACCGCGCGTGCGCGCACCGATCTCGAACGTGCACAACAGCGCCTGGTCATGAACGAAGGAAGAAATCGATGCCGAGGGCGGCTGGTCATCAAGCAGCACGAGCTCAACGTGGCACACGCGCAGCGTGCCGCTCAGCGACGCAAGATCAAATGACCTCAAACCATTTCCGCCGACAACCGCATCCATGTGAAAGCCTTTGCGCATCCTGGACAAGCACGCGCTTCAGAAGCCTGACCATCCGCTGCAGGTCATCTACCCAACCTGCAATCCCCTGCCGCACAGCCTGAAACCCGTATTACAGATACGCACTCACAGGAACAACGAGCGACTTCCCTCGCAATAGATACTGACAAAGAAAACAAGTCTTCACGCCGGGTTCGCCACGGCGGATTAGCCAAGTCCATCACATATACGAAAAACAATTGAATCTTGCCGAATATGCGCATGCGTCCAGCAGGGCGATTGCAATGATGTTTCCGGGCATGCGCTGCGTGCCGACAGGGGACAACGGAAGCAAGGGTAGGAAACTGCTGGTACGCCCAGCAGCCTGAGCAACCGTCGGCACACTCTTGCCGGTGTCATGCGTATCCCAATGACCTCAATCGGGCAGCAATGCCCAGCACCCGGCTACCGTCGGTGCAACACCGACACCGGGTCATCAGGGAGAACATCATGAACGCACAGCTGCGCAGGTTTTTCCGCGAAGAAGATGGTGTCACCGCACTTGAGTACGGGTTGCTGGCCGCAGTCGTGGCCGGCTTGATCATTTTCTTCGCACGCGATGGCCTGAAGACGATCTTCCAGACCGTACTGGACAAGCTCACCGCCCTGGTAGGCGGCAGCGGCGGTACCGCGCCGACCAGCTGAGCCCAGGCCGCCGCCATGACCGCCATCCATCTGACTGCGCTGCTGCTTGGTGTACAGGTTGCCATCAGCGACCTGTTCGCCAGGCGCGTGTCCAACCGGGTGCTGCTGGCCGTGTTGGCCTGCGTGCTGGCAATGCAGCTGCTGCAACTCGCCGGCTCGCCATCGCTGGGCAACTGCCTGCTCGGTGGCGTATTGGGGCTGGCGGCCTTGCTGCCGTTCTATGCCATCGGCTGGATGGGCGCCGGTGATGTGAAGCTGTTTTCGGTCATCGGTTTTCTGCTGGGCGGCAGTGCGTTGTTGCCGATCTGGTTGATTGCCAGCCTGGCCGCCGGTGCGCATGCGCTGATCGTCATCGCATGGGCACCCGCCACACGCTGCGCGCCGCTGCCATTGCAGCGGATGGTGCAGTCACTGCAGGGCTCAAACCGGGTGATGGATTGGCAGATGGATCTGCGTTCGGCACGTCGCGGGCGCCGCGGCATCCCGTATGCGGCGTACATGGGCATGGCGATGATCGGCACCATCGTGCAGGGAGCAGCGTATGTCTAGGCAATCACGGGCAGGCAGGCGACGCGCACGCGGCGTGGTCACCATCGAGTTCGCACTGATGATGTTGTTCGGCGTGCTGCCGCTGCTGTTGATCACCTTCACCGGGGTGATGATCTTCGCCGCCCAGCAATCACTGGCCCTGGCGGCAGGTGAAGGCGCACGCGCATCGTTGCGCTACGGCAGTACCGCCGAGCGACGCAGCAATGCCTGCGAAGCTGCCGCACGCTCGATGCAATGGCTGTTGAACTATTCCAAGACAGCGTCTGGCTGCAGCAGCGCCGCTGCCGCACCCATCGCCGTCTCTCAACCTTATGCCTGCGCTGCCGATAGCTCGGTCAAGTGCATCAAGGTCACCACGTCCTATGACCATGACGCCCACCCCTTCATGCCGGGCACCGGCACCTTGATGGGTTGGAGCATGGGTAAATCACTGAGCAGTACCGCTGTTGTTCAACTGGATCTGGGCGACCGCTGACCAGGGACTCCAAGGGGAAGGAGCTTCACGATGCCAAAGGCAATACGCATAGCTGCAATCCTGCTACTGGTCCTGGCGGCGCTGTTGATGGTGCTGGCCTTTGGACTTGGCCGCAAAGCCGCGCCAACGCCCGAAGGCATGGCCAACAAGCCTGCGGCAACCAGTGTGCCCAAGCGCATGCTGGTCGTGGCCAACAAGGATCTTCCGGCCGGCCACCCCATCAGCGCTGCCGATCTGTCCATCGCTGAAATGGCGCTGCCGCCGGCCAACGGCTATACCACCATCGCCGAGGTGGACGGGCGCACGCCGGCAGTCAACATCGCCGCCGGCGCGATGATCACCACCGAACAGCTGCTGCAGGGCATCGCCATTGGCATCAAACCCGGCGAACGCGCCGTTGCCGTGCCGGTCGACGAGCTGGCCGGGGTCAGCAACCGGGTCAGCCCTGGCGACTATGTCGATGTTTTCATGAGCCTGCAGAACCCCGCCGCCAGCGGCAGTGGGCAGGCCAATCCGCAAGCCCGTCTTCTGCTTTCGCGCCTGCAGGTGCTGGGTTACGGCAACGCCGACATCGGCCAGGCGAACCCTGCCAGCGCCGAACAGGACAACACCGTGGGGAGCACCGCACCCGAACCGGGTAGTCGGGCCGAAACCATTGCCGCCCGCGACAACCGTGGCTCCACCACGTCCAACGGCGACGGCGCGCAGGCGCGCAGCGCGATCCTGGCGGTGCCGGTGCAGGACGCCGGCCGGCTGCTGCTGGCCGCGCACAGCGGCAAGCTGTTCCTGGCCCTGCGCAACCCCGGCGACACCGGCCTGGCGGACGAAGCCCTCTTCGCCACGCCGGCTCCGGTGCTGGCCGTGCGCAGCAATATGGAAGGCGCGGCCGAAGCCGCCGCGCGCCCGGAAAACCGTGCCTATGCCGGCATTGATCTGAATGCACTGGCCGGCGGCAACACCACCCGTGCGCCAGCCGCTGCCAGCAACAGCGCCGAGCCACAGCGGCGGCGCGCCACACGCCCCGCACCCCGCCAGGGCATCGAAATCATCCGCGGTACGACCCCATCCAACCGTCTGTCTTCGCCATGACCGGGGGCTTTCTCTTGCACCAGCGCTCTTCCAACACCGTATCTGCTGCATTGCTCGGTTTGACGCTGCTCGGCCTGGGCGGTTTTGCGCCGCCGCTTGCGCCGGCCGCACAGGCACAGACCCTGGGCAATACCGTTGTGCTCGAACTCAATGAGCAGCACCCGTGGAATCTGCCGGCAGGGGTTGAGCGCATCGCCATCGCCGATCCCTCCATCGCCGACATCACCCGCATCGGGCGCAACAGCGAAGCGCTGCTGGTCGGCAAATCCGCGGGCAGCACCACGTTGCTGCTGTGGCTGCAGAAGCAGGCCGCACCAACGCGCATCCGTGTTGAAGTGCGCAACGCCGTGCAAGGTGGCCTGCTTGACGGCAGCGGCAGCCAGCTCACCGTGCAAGGTGGCCAGGCGCTGTTGTCAGGCAGTGCCGCCTCGTTGCTGGAACACGAGGCCAGCCGCAAGGCGGCGGCCTCGGCCATTGGCGACAAGGGCATGATCAGCGATGCAGCCACCATTGCCAACGGCGGCGTGGTGCAGGTCGAAGTCAAAGTGGTGGAGTTCAACCGCAGCGTGCTGCGCCAGGTCGGCATCAGCTTCAAGAACATCAACGGCGGCTTCAGCTACGGCATCACCTCGCCCAGCGGCAGCAGCGACAGTGGCGGCGCCTTGTCGTCGGCGTTCAAGCTGGTGGCAAGCTCACTGCCCGGCGCCTGGAGCGCCAATATCGACCTGCTGCAGGCCAATGGCATGGCCCGCGTCTTGGCCGAACCCACCCTGGTGGCGCTGTCCGGGCAGAGTGCCAGCTTCCTGGCCGGCGGCGAGTTGCCCATCCTCGAACCGCAAGGCCTTGGCACCACCACGGTCAGCTTCAAACCGTTCGGCATCGGCCTGACCGTCACCCCCACCGTGCTGTCGGCCGATCGCATCGCCTTGAAGGTGGCCCCGGAAGCCAGCGACCTGGACTACAGCCGCGGCATCACCCTGGACGGCACCCAGATCCCGGCCATCTCCACCCGTCGTGCCGACACCACCGTTGAGCTCGGCGACGGCGAGAGTTTCGTCATCGGCGGGCTGGTCAGCAGCCAGCTGTCTTCCAACGTCAACAAGATCCCTCTACTGGGAGACATTCCGATACTTGGCTCGTTTTTCCGCAACCTCAGTTACAAGCGCGAGGACAAGGAACTGGTCATCGTGGTGACGCCACGGCTGGTCAAGCCCTTGGCGCGCGGCACCGAGATACCCCTGCCCGGGCAACGCGAAGCGCAACCCAAACTGCCGGTTTGGGGTGCATGGCTGCTGCACCCGGCCAGTCCCGATCAACTCCCCGGCTTTTCTCGCTGAAGCGCCGCCATGCCCCCGGTGATGCCGTTGCCCCAGACCCAAAGCCATCCAGAACTGAACCTGCTGCTGTACGCGCCGGATAACCGCCATATGGCGCGTCTGGGCGCGGCACTGGCCGGGCAGGCCAACCTGCGCTGGGTAGACAGCCGCGAAATCCATCCACGGCAATTGCTGGAGGGCGCCAACGGCCCGGCATTCGTGCTGCTCGATTACTGCGGCGGCAATGCCGCCTACTCCACCGATGTCGCCCGCCAGCTGCATGCGCTGCCGGGCTGCCCGGCGCTGATCGGGCTGGGCACCACCGGTCCGGAACAGGCCGCACATCTACTGGCCGCCATGCGCGCCGGCGTCTGTGATTTCATCGATGTCGACAACAGTCCGGCACAGATGCTGGAAGTGTTTGAACGGGTAGCTGCGGTTCCCGCCCCGGCGCGGGCCAGCAGCGTCGTACCGGAAGTCCGCGCCGATGGCCGGCTGATCGTATTGCTCGGCGTCCGGCCCGGTGTCGGCACCAGCACCTTGGCCACCCATCTGGGCGTGAGCCTGGCCGAGCAGAACCCAACCTCTCCCGATGTCGCCGGCCTGCAGGGCTGGTTGCTGCTGATCGACCTGGGCCAACCCGCTGCCGATGCCGCGTTGTACCTGGGCATGGAAAGCCACTTCGGCTATGAAGAAGCACTGCGCAATGTCGAACGCATGGATCGCACCTTTGCCGGCACCGCCTTTGCCCATCACCCCAGCGGCCTGGCATTGCTTGGCATCAGCAGCGGCACCTTGCTTAAGAAGCACGAGCCGATCGCCCTGCTCGACCGCCTGCGCAGCGTATTCCCGTTGAGCCTGTGCGATGTCGGCGGGCTGCCGCTGCAACTGCTGCCCAATACCCTGCTCAAGAGCGCATCGGAAGTGTGGCTGGTGACCGACCAGGCGATAGGTTCGCTGGTGTCGCTGGACCAGACCATGCGCGAGCTCGAAAGCCGTGGCCTGCGCGATGAGCGCCTGCAGCTGATCGTCAACCGCTTCGACCCCAATGGCGGCCTTGCCGACACCCAGATCGCCCAGCGTTTCAATCTTCCGCTGCTTGCCACCCTGCCCGACCGCGCGCGGGTGCTGCGTTCCAACGCCGGGCTCGGCCGCCTGCTTACCGACGCGGCACCGCGTGATGCGTATCTGAAAGCACTGCTGCCATTGCAGCAGCGGCTGGACCGCCGTCGTGCAGCTGCACCTTCGTCCACCGCACCGGCCTCACCGCTGGCACGCCTCGCCACTTTGCTGGGTAGATAACCATGGAAGACAAAGTCACTCCCCTGTCCCCGCGTCTGGCCGTGGCAGCACTGTCTCCCGAACCGGCGCCCAGTGTTCCGTTCGAACAGACCGAGCAGTTCCAGAGCGTGCTCTCCGCCGCCCACGAATACCTGCTCAACCATGTCGAAGACCAGCGCGTGGACATCGATTCCTGGGCGCCGGAAACCATCGGCAAGTACGTGCAATCGCAGACTGCGGCCTTCGTCAAGGAGTGGAAGATCCCGGTCAATGCGCAGGAAATGGAAGCCGTCGCCAGCGCGCTGCAGAAGGAACTCACCGGCTTTGGCCCACTGGACGACCTGCTGCGCGATCCGGAGATCGAAGACATCCTGATCAACGGCTACAAGGACGTGCATGTCTCGGCCGGCGGCATGCTGCGCCGCTCGACCCAACGCTTCAGCGACGACCGCCACCTGCTGCGCATCCTGCGCCGCATCATCGCCCCGCTCGGCCGGCGCCTGGACGACTCCAACCCGATGGTCGATGCGCGCCTGCCCAATGGCGGCCGCCTCAACGCCATCATCTCGCCACTGGCTGTGGATGGGCCGATGGTGTCGATACGCAAGTTCCGCAAGGACCCGTTCACCCCGGACGAACTGCTCGGCCGTGGCGCCTTCGACAAGCCGATGTATGCGCTGCTCAATGCGATGGTGCGCGGGCGCTGCAACATCCTTATTTCCGGCGGCACCAGCTCGGGCAAGACTTCGCTGTTGAATGCGCTGGCGACCTTCATCCCGCACAACGAGCGCGTCATCACCGTTGAGGACACCGCCGAGCTGGCGCTCAATCATCCGCATGTGGTGCGCCTTGAATCGCGCATGGGCGGCTTCGATGGCAGCGGCGCGGTCAGCATCCGCGACCTGGTCCGCAACAGCCTGCGCATGCGCCCGGATCGCATCGTGGTCGGCGAGGTACGCGGCGCGGAAGTACTGGAAATGCTGCAGGCGATGAACACCGGCCACGACGGTTCGATGGCCACCGTGCACGCCAACAACGCGCGTGACTGCCTGTACCGGCTGGAGATGCTGGCCGGTTTTGCAGGTTTCCAGGGCAGCGAGGACAGCCTGCGCCGGCAGATTGCCAGCGCCATCGACTTCATCGTGCAGATCTCGCGGCTGGGCAGCGGGCGCCGGGTGATCACCTCCATCACCGAGATCACCGGCGTCAGCGACAACGTCATCACCAGCCAGGAACTGTTCAAGCACGAGGCCTGGGTGGACCCGGACAGCCGTGAGCGCGACCGCTGGATAGGCCTGGGCTTCCACCCGCATTGCTACAAGCTAGAACCGTTCCGGCAGGAACTGCGCGAGGCCAACATGGGGAGCTTCCCCTCATGATGCTGCCGCTGCTGCTCGGGAGCCTTGCCGTGCTGCTGGTGGCAGTAGCCATGGGCCTGTGGTGGGGTCTGGCCACCCGCGTGCAGCAGCGCGCTGCCGCCAGCCACGCCGACACCCGGCTGTCACGCCCCGATCCGCAGCGCGCGGCCGAAGAAGCCCGCAACCAGCGGCCGCCAAGCCAGCGCTGGGCCGAGCTATTGCGCCGCGCTGGACTGAAGGACTCGCCGCGCACCCTGGTGCTGATCGCCCTGCCTGGCATCGCCGCCACCATCGGCGCCGGCCTGCGTCTTGGCAGCGCCTGGTTTGGCGCGTTCGTGCTGCTGCTCTATCTGCTGGGCGTGGCGCTGTGGCTATACCGTCGCATCGACAAGATCCAGCAGCGGCTGGTCGCGCAGATGCCGGATTTCCTCGAGAACATGGTGCGCATGGCCGGCATCGGCAACAGCTTGTCGATGGCTTTCCAGAGCGCCACCCAGAATGTCGATCCGCCGCTGCGGCCCATTCTCGACAACGCCTTGACTTATACCCGCGCGGGCATGGATCTGGACCGCGCCCTGCAGCATGCCGCCCAGGCCTACCGGCTGCGCCCACTGGAAATGCTGGCGGTCATCCTGGGCACCAGCATCCGCATCGGCGGCCGCAGCGACCAGATCCTGCAACGCATGAGCGACTTCATGCGTGACCTTGAAGAAGTGCAGCGCGAGCTGCAGGCCACCACCTCCGAAACCCGCATGTCGGCCTGGGTGCTGGCGCTGCTGCCGGTCGGCGCGGCCTTGTCGATGGCGCTGATGAGCCCGGATTTCTTCCAGCCCATGTTCCACGACCCGCTCGGCAAGAAGATCCTGCTGATCGCGGTGCTGCTGGAACTGTGTGGCGGCTTCCTGCTGTACCGGCTGGCCAAATCGCTATGAACACACGCACGGTCTCCCCCGCCTGGAGCGCAGCATGAACCTGCTGTACACCCTCGCCATGTTGCTGGTCGTGCTGGCCCTGGTGCTGGCCGCCGGCGGCCTGCTGTATCGCGGCCGGCGCAGTCAGCAAGCCGGCGCAGCGCTGCAGAACGCTCTGGAAAGCGCCCAGCATCTTGAACAGGACAACGCCCCCAAAGCGGTCTGGTGGCGCCGCCGGCTGGCCGACCTGGCCGCCATCGGCCAGCACTTCGATGGCAGCCGCGTGCAGAAAGCCCTGCTGGCCCCGGAGGACAGGCTGCTGCTGGAACAGGTGGGCTGGAGCCAGCAAAGTGGCACCGCCGCATTCCTGGCCATGCGCCTGTTGCTGGCCGTGCTGCTGCCGTTGCTGGCGGTGTTGCTGATGCGCCCGCACGGCAGCGACATCCTGATCATCGTGCTGGTCGGCTTCGCTCTGGGCATCCTGCTGCCCAAACTGCTGCTGCGCAGCTGGGCGGCACGCCTGCGCCGCAAGGTGGATGACGAGCTGCCGTTGCTGATCGACCTGCTGCGATTGCTGCAGGGTGTTGGTTTCAGCATCGACCAGAGCCTGCAGATGGTCGGCGAAAAACTGCATATCGCCATTCCGGTACTGGGCAAGGAACTGCAGCTGGCCAACGCCGGCTATACCCGCGGACGCAGCCGTGCACAGTCGCTGCGACGGCTGTCCGAGTCCTTCGGCAACGACGACCTGCGCAGCCTGATGCAGATGGTGCTGCAGGTGCACCAGCATGGCGGCGCGGTACAGGAGCCGCTCAAACAATTCGGCATGCGCCTGCGCGAACAGCGGCGCATGAAGATGAAAGAGAAGGTCGGCAAGCTCTCGGTGAAGATGACCGTGGTGATGATGATCACCTTGCTGCCGGCCTTGATGTTGGTACTGGCCGGGCCGGCGATCATTTCGCTGGCCGCCGCGATCAAGGGGATGTAATGAACACGAAGACCGCGCTGCTGAGCATGATGACGGTTGCGCTTCTGGCCGGCTGTGCCAGCAATCGCAACGCTTACCGGCAACCGCAGATTGAACCGTCGCTGGTGGAAGCCGCGCAGGATGATCGCGGCATGTACCTGGGCCTGCTCAAGCAGATGCAGGCGCAGGGTGCCCACTACGCCTCGCTGGCGCACATCGACGCATTCCGGCAGCGTTTCGGCGACAGCCCGGAGCTGCGCATCCTGCAGGCCAATGCCCTGCGCGAAACCGGCGACAGCAGCACTGCCAGCGCGATCTACCGGGGTCTGACCAAGGGCCCGCAGGCGGCACCGGCCTGGCATGGGCTGGGGCTGGTCGCAGCGGCCACCGGCGATCTGGATGGAGCGCGAGTGGCCTTGGACAATGCGGTACGCGCCGACCCGCTCAACGTCGCCTATCTGGGCGATCTGGGTTTTGCCCTGCTGCAGGCTGGGCAGATAGAACAGGCGCGTGCGCCGCTGGCCAAGGCCGCCGAACTGGGGCCGGACAATATCCGCGCCATTTCCAATCTGGCCTTGTGGGCGCTGCTGTCCGGGCAACCGGCAACCGCCGAAAGCATGATCCAGCGCGCCAATCTGCCAGCGCCGACCCGCGCGGAAATCTACCGGCTCTCGCAGACGCTGCGGCAAGCGGTGGCGGCGTCCAACGCTGCAGCCGCGCCATTGGCCAACAGCACCACGCTGGCCGCACAGCAACGCGCCGATGCCGCCCACGCCTCACGTCCTCCCGGTTCGATGCTGGACCGTTTCAGTCCTTCCACGTCCACCGCGCAGGAGGCAACACCATGATCCGATCCGCAGCCCTTGCCGCTGCCGTGCTGATTGCCGCGCTCAGCACGACACCCGCAGCAGCGCAGCACGCGCCGCTGATCGAACGCATGTCCGATGGCACCGCGCCCACTGCAAATACCAGCGACAACAACGCCAGCGCTGCGGCGGTCACGGCAGCAAGCACCGCCGTTGTCGACCTGCCCCGTTCGCAGATCGGCGACACCACCCGCGACCTGCTGCGCATGCAGGCCGATGGCAGCCGTGCAGGCACCGCCTTGCCGATGCTCGGCGAGGCCGCCAGCCGCAGTTACCAGCGCTACCTCAACAGTTTTGACCATCCCATTCCCGAGTATTTCGAAGCCGCGCTCCCCAATTCCAAGCAAGGCGGCGGCAGCCGCTGAGGCCTACCATGCACAGCCCGCGCCCGTCTTCGTCCCGCCTGTCACGCGCGCTCCGCGATCTCCCGCACAGCGCGCATCAACGTGGCGGCGCGGGGCTGCCAATGCTGCTGTTGCTGCTCGGGCTGGTAGTGATATTGGGCCTGATAGAAGTGGGCTATCTGTACTGGAGCAAGCGTGACGTACAGAAAACCGCCGACCTGGCCGCAATGGCCGGCGCACAACGGTTGGAGCAGTGCACCACCGATTACAAGGACAATCTGGCAGCACGCAGCAATGCCTTGGTCGACAATCAATTTGGCGGTCAATTGGCGATCAGCTGCGGCTACTGGGGCGCCGAGCTGGCGCCGGGCGCGCGCTTTGTCGGGGTTGCCAGCAGCCGTCCCTTGAACGCGGTGCAGGTCACTGCCTCGCGGCAATCGGTGCCGTTCCTGGGCCAGCTCACTTCCCTGCCCCGCATCAGCGCAACCGCTGTTGCCCGCCGCATGCCACCGCAGGCCGCCTTCAGCGTAGGTTCGCGTCTGCTCAACACCAACAGCAATGCGCCGCTGCAGGGGATTCTGCGCCTGGTCGGGGTCGATCTGACCCAGACCCAGATCGCCAGTTACCAGGGCCTGGCCAACGTCAAGATCACCCCGCGCGGCCTGCTGCAGGCCTTGGGCATCCCGGTCGCCACCGACATCAACGTCGGTGACTTCAACAATCTGCTGGCCGCCAAACAGGTGTCGGTTGGCAAGCTGCTGGAAGTGATGGCCTCGCTGGCCAGCCAGCAAGGCGTCGCCGGTGTTGATCTGCGCCTGCTGCAGCAGAAACTGCTCGGCGCCGGCATCAGCGATGTACTTGTGCAACTGGGTTCTAATGGAAGCAGCAGCGGCCTGTTCGCCAAGGTGGCAGGCGGCAGCGAAGCAGCCAGCGGCGCCCTGGATGTGGATCTGAATGCATTGGATCTGCTCGGCACCAGCATTTCCATCGCCAACTCCAAACATGCCGTTGAAGTCCCGCAACTGGATCTGCTCGGCCTGCTCAAGGCCAAGGCCAGCATTGTCGAACCGGCCTCGATCGCCATCGGCCCGGTGGGCAGCACCGCCTACAACAGCCAGGTACGGCTGTTCCTGGATATCGACTCGCAACGGATTCCCGCACTCGGCGCGGTGCTGAACTGGTTGGGCACGCGTATCAAACTGCCGACCTATATCGATGTGATCGATGGCTACGGGCAACTCACCGCGATCGACTGCAGCAGCCAGCCGGCTACTGCCACCGTCGACGTCACCAGCGCCATCGCCAACGTCTGCATCGGCAAGGCCACCACGCCATGGAATTCGACCCGCGAGCTGTGCCGCACCGGGCTCGCTGACGAATCACTGGTCAGCCTGCTCGGCCGCGACGTACTCACCAAGAAAATAATCCTCGAAGCGCTGTCACAACGCGACCAGCTGATCCTCAGCGAAGGACAGACCGGCACGGTCAAACCCAACGATCTGAAAGTCGGCAAGCTGGTATCAGACCTGGTCGATGTGCTGCTCGGTACGGTGCAGTCCCTGTTCACCCCGCAGGGCAACAGCGGCACCGCAGCCAAGGACCTGGCCGTGCAATACCTGGAAGCCACCCAGAAGAACGGCCTGTACCAGCCTGCCGCCGTGGTCCAGGCGCTGCAGAATGGCAATGCCGCCGCCAACCTGCCGCCGCTGGGCAGCTGGGTCACCGAAATACCCACCTGCGAAAGCTGGGTTCTGGGCTGCACGCCGAAAAAAGTGCAGGGCGAGGTCTGGCAGGGCTTTCTCTACGAAACCACGCTCAGCAAGCCCAACCTGATCGGCGGCCTGCTCGACGTGCTCGGGCTGACTTCCTGCCAGGGTTTGATTGCCGGGCTGGGCTTCAATGATTGCGTAAGCAATTCGCTGGCCAAATACCTGCAGACCAAACCCGGCGGGCTCAGCGGCAACGGCAGCTACAACCCGGTCACCGGCAGTGGCAGCTGCAGCAGCGTGCTGTGCCTGCTGCTCAAGCCGGTGGTGGACAACCTGCTGCGGCCCTTGCTTGATGGCGTCGGCAAGTTGTTGTCGAACCTGCTGTCCGACGTGCTGGGGCTGCAGCTGGGCCGCACCGACGTGCATATGCAGTCGATCCAATGCGGCCGCAGCCAACTGGTCGAATGAGCGCCCTCCCAAACAAGGGAAACGCCCACACCACCGGCCTTTTCGCCGCCAAATCGCGTGCTATGCTCGGGTCCGAAACCGGCGCATTCATTAAATGCGACGACCATCGCAGTTCGGGGGAATTACGAGGACTTATGAGAAGGATCGAGATGCTTCCGAGCCGGCTTGGCTGCGCGCTGTTGCTTGTTGTCGGCCTGCTCACGGCCCCCGCTGCAATGGCCGGGCGCTGGCAGCGCGGTGAGGCCGAGGTACCGGCCGCCCCCGCCAACAGCGAAGACAGCGCCGTGGGCAATACCGTGGCCGAACTGCAACGGCTGATGGGCAGCAACGCCCTCACCGAACTGCGCACCACCTACAACGGCAACTACGGCGCCAGCCTGCTGTTCCACGCCGATTCCCTGAATTACTACGTGGCCCTGTTCCATGAGAAGGAATTCTGGCGGGTGATCCGTACCGAGTCGGTGGACAACGCCGAGAGCCTCTACCTCACCTTCGCCGACCAGACCAAGCAGTTGGCCCAGGTCTACCTGGACACCGTGCGCCTGCAGGCCGGCAAGGCCTATAGCGAGAAGCTGGTCGCCATGAACGAACGCCGCCTGCGCGGGCTGCAGCAGGAAGTAGAGCAGCAGCGCCAGCAGTCGCTGCAGGTCAGCAATGCCCTGCAGGAGCGCAAGCAGCAGGCGGTAGCGCTGAGCACGGACCTGCGCGCCACCAACTCCCAGCTGGAAGCCTTGAACCAGCAGATCAAGGCCTTGCAGGCGCAGCAGATCAACCCCGAGCTGAGCCTGCCGGCCGCGCCCAGCGTGGCCCCGGCCGCCGTGACGGTGCCGCTGGCACCGGCACAGGAACCCGCCAGCCACCCCTGAGCCTGCCGCGACGGCTCAGCGCTGAAGCAACCAGAACGCCGCTTCTCTCCGCAGAAGCGGCGTTTTTCATGCGTAGGCGTAGTGCCGAGCCATGCTCGGCAGGGGCGTGCCCAGCAATCCGATCGCACGATGGGCAGAAGCTAGCCAGGCAACATCTAACGGCCTAAAAAACCACCCCTCCCCAACCCTCCCCTTGGCCTGCGGCCAAAGGGAGGGGGCAGAAGCGTAGTGCCGAGCCATGCTCGGCAGGGGCGTGCCCAGCAATCCGATCGCGCACACGATGGGCAGCTGCTAGCCAGGCAACATCTACCGGCCTAAAAACCACCCCTCCCCAACCCTCCCCTTGGCCTACGGCCAAAGGGAGGGAGCAGAAGCGTAGTGCCGAGCCATGCTCGGCAGGGGCGTTACCCGTAGCCCCGAAGCCCCGAAGCCCCCAAAGCCCCCGTAGCCCCCAACGCCAGGCCTCCATCATCAACAATCTCGCAAAGCCAGCCAGCACAGGCCTCCCGCGCCGAAAACGCCGCTCCAGTACCTCTGGCGGTTGAGAATCTGCCCCAACGTCGCCATAAAGGGGGTTCCTGTCAGCAACGTAGTCAGCCATGAGCGATCTTCCCCACGTTTTCGAGGCCACCACCGAAACCTTCGAAGCCGAGGTCCTGCAGAAATCCTCGCAGACCCCTGTTCTGGTGGATTTCTGGGCAACCTGGTGCGGGCCGTGCAAGAGCCTGGGGCCGCTCCTGGAAAAACTCGCCGGTGAATACAACGGCGCCTTCGAGCTGGCCAAGGTCGACGTGGACAAGGAGCAGCAGATTGCTGCCGCCTTCCAGATCCGCTCGGTGCCGACCGTCTTTCTGATCAAGGACGGGCAGATCGTTGATGGCTTCCCCGGCGCTATGCCGGAGGGCCAGCTGCGCGAATTTCTCACCCAACACGGCGTGGTGCCGGCCGAGGCCGCTGCTGTCGAGGAAGAAGTCCAGGCGCTGCCATTGGATCCGCAGGCCGAAGTAGCCGCACTGCGTGAGGCCATCAGCGCCGAACCCGACAAGGACGAACTCAAGCTCGACCTTGCCCTGGCCCTGCTCAAGATCGGTGCCACCGGTGAAGCCGGGCCGCTGCTGGACAACCTGCCCGCCAACCTCGCCACCGACGACCGCGCCATCCGCGCACGCGCGCGCCTGGACTTTGCCGCAGCCTTGCAGGACGCACCGGCGGCCGATGTGCTGGCCGCGCGCGTGCAGGCGGACGGCAATGATCTGGAAGCCCGTTACCTGCTGGGCATCCAGCATCTGCTGGCCGGCGAAGATGAAGCCGCGCTGGAGCAGTTCATTGAAATGCTGCGGATCGATCGCGGCTTCCGTGACAGCCTGCCGAAGAAAGCGCTGATCGATGCCTTCCGCGTGATCGAGGACGAAGACCTGGTAGGTCGCTACCGCCGCAAGATGTCCTCGCTGCTGTTCTGAGTTGTTTCCAGACAGCTCAATTTGTGTGTCAATCGCACGGAAATGGACGACTCATACAAGGATGATCCCGCCGTGGTGCCTGCCACGGCCAGGGGATAGGATGCGTATGAGATTGCAGCCTGCACGATGTGAGCGTAACGGACACGCGCTTTCGGAATCAAAGTCGCCGTGAGAAATACCAACGTTCGCCCCTCGTTGTTGCAACTGCTGCTGGCTGCCTTTCTGCTCTGCTGGGCGACGGTCGCCAGCGCGCAGGACTGGACTTACCGCGCCCGCCCCGGCGATACCCTGTGGGACCTGGGCGCGCGTTACCTGAAGGCCGATGTGCCGTGGCAACGGCTGCAGGCACACAATCAGATAGATGACCCGTATCGGCTTGCGCCCGGCCAGAACCTGCGCTTCCCGATCAGCTGGTTGCGCGTGCAGCCAGCGCCAGCAAGGGTGTTGGCAATGCGCGGCCACGCCGAGGCAAGCGACCCGGTCAATGGCACCCGCCCGCTGCAGGCCGGCATGCTGCTGACCATCGGCAGCCGTGTGCAGACCGGCGACGATGCCAGTGTCACGCTGGGGTTTGCCGATGACTCACGCCTGCAACTGCGCGAGAACTCCCAGCTGCAGCTGGATCAGCTCAGCAGCTATGGCGCCACCGGCATGGTCGACACCCGCATCCGCCTGCAACGCGGGCGCAGCAGCAGCCAGGTGACACCAGCGCGCGGGCCAGCATCGCGTTACATCATCACCGCCCCCACCGCGACCAGCAGCGTGCGCGGCACCTTGTTCCGGGTCAACGCCGGTGACGAGAACAGCCCGGCAAGCACCGAAGTCGTCGAGGGTCATGTGCAGGTCGGCAATCAAGGTGGCCAGCGGGTGATCGATGCTGGCCATGCCACCTTGGTGCGTGCGACTGGCACCGCCCCTACTCAACAACAAAAACTATCGGCGCCGCCCGCGTTGCTGGAGTCACAGCTGCGCCTGCAACCGCTGCCCTTGCTGGCCGCATGGCAGCCGGTAGATGGCGCTACACGTTACCGGGTGGAAATCGTGTTGGCAGCCGCACCCGACGTGCAGTTGTTTGCCCGCGAGGTCAGCGCGCCACAGATCCAGATCGACACCCTGCCGCCGGGCCAGCTGCGCCTGCTGGTACGCGCAGTCGACGCCGATGGCGTCGAAGGCCTGGATGCCGAACGTGATTTTTCCGTCCCAGAAGGCCTGCCTGCACCGCTGACGCTTGCGCCGACACACGGCCAGACCCTGCATCAGCTGCAGCCACGTTTTGAATGGGCCAAGGTTGCCGATGCCACCGGCACGGTCCTGCAGGTCGCCGACAACCCCGCGTTCGTGCAGCCGTTGATCGAACAGACCAGCCGCAGCCAGCAATTGCGCATCAGCCACCCGCTGGCGGCGGGTGGGTATTTCTGGCGCGTGGCTTCGCTTGATGCGCAGGGCGCGCCCGGCCGCTATGGCCAGGCCTTGCCACTGCAGCTCAGTGATGCACCGCTGGCGACGCCACTGCAGTCGGACACGGTGCACAAAGGCCAACTCACCTTGCGTTGGCCGGCCGACGGCGACGCCGGCCATTACCGGGTGCAGATTGCACGCGATGCGGATTTCTCGCGCCTGCTGCTGGATCGGCAGACCGATGCCCCCGAAGTCTCACTCAAGCGCCCATGGCGCGGCGGCAACCTGCACGTCCGCGTACAGAGCATCGCCGATGACGGCTATGCCGGCATGTTCTCGACGCCGCAACAGATCCAACTGTCGTGCCGGCTTTGTTATGGCCTCGGCGCTGGCGCCTTGTTGCTGCTCGCCCTGTGAGACCGCTGCGGCCACGCTGGCACTTCCGCCTGCTGTTCGTGCTCAGCTGCAGCCTGCTGGCGGCCTGGGCCAGCCATGGGCGCGTGTTCTGGCAGCAGGACGTCGCCAGCTACGACCTGCTGACCGGCGAGTGGGAGTACCCACCCGATCCGCGCCTTGCGATCATCGCCATTGACGATCGCAGCCTGCAGCAGCTGGGCCAATGGCCATGGCCGCGCAGCACCCATGCGCAACTGCTCGACCGCTTGCATCACGCCGGGGCAGAGCGCGTCGCGCTGGACCTGATGCTGCCGGAGGCCGACCGCAACGATGCCGGCCAGGACGCGGCATTGGCGGCGGCCATCAGCCGCAACGGACGCGTGGTGCTGCCGGTACTGGCCGCGCCGCCCAGCGACGAGGCCGTGCCGGAAGAACTGCTGCCGGTGCCTGCCATTACCAAGGCCTCGGCAAGTCTGGCGCATACCGATATCGAGATCGACGCCGACGGCGTGGCCCGTGGCATCTACCTGAAGGCCGGTATCGGCTCGCCGCATTGGCTGGCCCTGGGAGCGGCCCTGGCTGGCGTGCAGGAGCCGCTGCCCGGCCTGACCAACCCCGCCGCCAGCACCCGCTCCCCCTACCAGTGGCATCGCGACAACTACGTGCGGCTGCGCTACGCAGGGCCACCCGGCAGCTTTCCACAGCTGTCCTATGTGGATGTGCTGGAAGGCCGGGTACCGGCAAGTCTGCTGAAGGGGCGGCTGCTGATCGTCGGCATGACAGCCAATGGCATCGCCCCACGCCTGCTGACGCCCACCTCCCACGACAGCTGGATGAGCGGCAGCGAGTACCAGGCCAATGTCGCCTCGATGCTGCTGGCCGGCAATGCCATCACCACCCTGCCGGCCGCCGCACAGATCGCGATCAGCGCGTTGCTGGTGGCGTTTGCCGCATTCGCCATCACCTCCCGCTTCCGTTGGCGCTGGCTGCTGGGCGTGCTGGCCATACCGGTTCCGCTGCTGCTGAGCCTGGGCCTGCTGCACGGTGCCAACCTTTGGTTCGAACCGGTCTCGGCGACGATGGGCTTTGCCGCCATGATGGGGGTCTGGACGCTTTGGCAGATGCGTTATTGGCGCCGGCAAGCCAACCGCGACACGCTCACCGGGCTGGCCAACCGCATGCGCTTCGAGGAAACCCTGCGTCGGGAGAACGATGCGGCACGCCGCAGCGGACGCCCGCTCACCCTGCTGCTGATCGACGTGGATCACTTCAAGGCCTGCAATGACACCTATGGGCACCAGGTAGGCGACCGCCTGTTGCGTCACCTGGGCCGCACCATCGAGGAAGTAGCGCGGCGCCCGCGTGATCTGGCCGCGCGCTTTGGTGGCGATGAGTTCGCGCTGATCCTGCCCGACACGCCGCCGGCCGGGGCCGAGCAACTGGTGCAATCCCTGATCAGCCAGATCCGGCAGCTCAGCATTCCGGTGGACAAGGCCCATCACAGCAAGATCAAAACCTCCGTCACCATCGGCCTGTGCACGGTGTTGCCGGGCCTGGATGACGGCCCGGCGCGGTTGTTCGAAGCGGCCGATAGCGCCCTCTACCAGGCCAAACAAGCCGGCCGTGACGGCTACCGGATCGCCCCGCCCTGGCCCAACTAGCCTTTCCATACGCCTGCGGATGTTAGACTCCAACTCCCCCGTGCATCCGCCTTCACGATGAAAGCCAGCCTGTTCCGCCGCGGCATCAACCTGTGGCCGCCATTCCTGTTTGCCGGCATCCATGTCACCGACATCAGCGCCGACTACCGCTACGTGCGGGTCGAGCTGCGCCAGCGGCCGTGGAACGTCAACTACGTGCGCACCCACTTTGGCGGCAGCCTGTTTGCGATGACCGATCCGTTCTGGATGCTGTGCCTGCTGCAGAACATGGGCAGCCGCTACTTCGTCTGGGACAAGGCCGGCGCCATCGAGTTCCTCAAGCCCGGCCGTGGCGTGGTGTGGACCGAGTTCCGGCTGGACGAGGCCACCCTGGATGAAGTGCGGGCGGCCACTGCCGGCGGCGGCAAATACCTGCACTGGTTCGAGAACGAAGTGCTCGACGCCAAGGGTGAGGTGGTGGCGCGGGTGCGCAAGCAGGTCTACGTGCGGCTCAAGCCGGATGCCCGCAAGGCCGACTGAGTCACTGCGGCAACACAGATTTCTCTGAACGCAGCTGTTCCGGGCGTTGGCCGCACGTATGCGGCTGACAGCCGACCGCTACAATTGCGCGATGTCACCCGAAGCCGTCTCCCCCGCCCCCCGTCCCTCCCTGAAACGTCTTTTCCTTACCGGCCTGCTGACCCTGCTGCCGATCTGGTTGACCTGGGTGGTCGTCAAGTTCGTGTTCGTCCTGCTCTCGGGCATCAGCAGCCCGCTGGTGGTTCCGCTGTCCGAGCGGATTGCCGCCTCGTTTCCGGATTACCTGGGCTGGGTCGAGGCCGTATGGATGCAGGACACCATTGCCCTGCTTGCCACCTTGCTGGTGATCCTGCTGGTCGGCATCCTCAGCCGCAAGGTCATCGGCCAACAGCTGCTGCGCTGGTTCGGCGCGGTCATCCGCCGCATCCCGCTGGCCAGCATCATCTACGACAGCGCCAAGAAGCTGCTGGACATCCTGCAGACCAAGCCCGGCAGCACCCAGCGCGTGGTACTGATCGACTTCCCGCACCGTGACATGAAGTCCATCGGCCTTGTCACCCGGGTCATCACCGAGCAGGGCACCGGCCGCGAGCTGGCCGCCGTGTATGTGCCCACCACTCCCAATCCGACCTCGGGTTACCTGGAAATCGTGCCAGTGGAACTGCTCACGCCCACCGATTGGACCGTGGACCAGGCGATGAGCTTCATCATTTCCGGCGGTGCGGTAGCCCCGGACAGCGTGCCGTTCACCCGCGCCGGCGACCGCTGAGCCCTGCTCATGCCCTGCAGGCATTGCCGCAGGGCATGGGACACAACCCAAGCTGTATAAGCTGCGCGTGTTCATCCACGCCACGGCTGGTCGTCACCGCCGATATCGGGCAAGCTCCCGGGTCGATGTATTTGCGGAACACCTGATGTCTTCCAGCCCGTTGCGCCTGCTTGCGCTCGCCATTGCCTCGATCATGATGCTGCCCGTTGCAGCGCCTGCCGAGGCCGCCAAGAAGAAAACCCAGCGCCAAGCCGCGCCGCAGAGCCGCGCAGCCGGCGCCCGCAGCACGCCGCGTGCGGCGCCACGCGCAGCCCCTCGCAGGCCCGCAGCGGTGCCGCTGCCGATCAAGCAGGACAACGCCGCCAAGCTCAACCGCATCTATGACGAGTATTGGGATGCCTCGATGCGGCTGAACCCGCTGCAGGCCACCTTCCAGGGCGACCCGCGCTACAACGACCAGCTGCCCAACTTCCTGTCCGCGGCCTCGCGCCAGCAATCACACGATTTCATGGTCGAATGGCTGGGCAAGGTCGAAGCCGTCGGCGCCACCGGCCTGCAGGGCCAGGACCTGCTCAGCTACGAGATCTTCGTGCGCGATGCGCATGTCTCGCTGGCCGGCGAGCAGTACCCGACCTGGATGCTGCCGATCAACCAGTACTACAACCTGTCCAGCATCATCGCCGTGCTCGGCTCCGGCGCCGGTGCGCAGCCCTTCCGTACGGTCAAGGACTATGAAAACTGGTCCAGGCGCTCGCTCGGCATCCCGCCGTTGTTCGATCAGGCCATCGCCAACATGCGCGAAGGCAAGGCCGCCGGCGTGGTGCAGCCGCGCGCACTGATGGAAAAAGTACTGCCGCAGCTTGATGCAGTGATCAAACCCAGCGCCGAGGAAAGCCTGTTCTGGGGCCCCATCCGCAACATGCCGGCGGATTTTTCCGCCGAGGACAAGGCCAGGCTCACTGCCGAGTACAAGCGCATGATCGAGAACCGGATCATGCCGGCCTACCGCTCGCTGCGCGGTTTCATCGCCACCGAATACATGGCCGCCGCACGCAGCACCGACGGCATGGCCGCGCTGCCCAATGGCCGCGCCTGGTATGCGCACAACGTTGCCAGCACCACCTCACCGGCACGCTCGCCGGCAGAAATCCACGCCTTGGGCGAGCAGGAGGTGAAAGACCTGCAGGCCCGCATCGATACGGTGATGAAGCAGGCCAGGATCCGTGGTTCGCAGCAGAAAGCCTTCAACGCGATGCGCAATGACCGCCAGTTCGTGTTCCGCGACGCCAATGCCCTGCTGGCCAGTTACGCCGATGCAGGCCGCCGGGTGAACGCTGCGGTACCGGCATTGTTCAACGAGCGGCCCAAGGCCCGCCTGGAAATCAAGGCCGTCGAGGCCGAGCGCGCCGCCACCTCCAGCGCCGCCAGCTACCAGCCCGGCAGCGCCGATGGCCAGCAACCGGGCGTTCTCTACGTCAATACCAGTGACCTGCCCTCGCGCAAGCGCTGGGCGGTGACCATGCAATACCTGCATGAGGCCATTCCCGGCCATCATTACCAGCTTGGCGCGCAGCAGGAGCTGACCGCGCTGCCGCGCTTCCGTCGCCTCGGCGGTGATGTCGCCTATGTCGAAGGCTGGGGCCTGTACGCCGAATCACTGGGCCAGGAACTGGGCCTGTACAGCGACCCGTACGATCAGCTCGGTTACCTGCAGACCACCTTGCTGCGCACCGTGCGGCTGGTGGCCGACACCGGCCTCAACGGCGCTGGCTGGAGCCGCCAGCAGGCCACCGATTACATGGTCAAGAACGCCGACATCCCGGCTGCCGATGCCGCCTCGGAAGTCGAGCGCTTCATGGCCTTGCCGGGCCAGGCGTTGGCGTACCGTGTCGGTGAGATCAAGATCCGGCTGCTGCGCGAAAAGGCCAAGGCCGAACTCGGCGAACGCTTCGATCCGCGCGAATTCCATCATGAGATCCTCAAGGATGGCTCCATGCCGCTGGACATCCTGGAAGCCAAGATCGACCGTTGGATCGCCAGCAAGAAAGCCTGATCACCAACCTTGGAGCCACCATGCCTCGCTGGAAACCCCGACTCGCCCTGCTATGCCTGTTCGCGTGCTCCAGTCTGGTGTGTTCCAGCTTGGCCGCCGCGGCGCCACTGGCCCCGCCCGATCCCGGCATCGACGCATTGATGCAGCGTTATGACGGCCAGGTCCCCGGCGCCTCGGTGCTGGTATTGAAGGACGGCCAGCCCGCATTCCGCCGCAGCTATGGGCTGGCGGTGCTGGAAGACGGCACCGCGGTCACCCCGGCCAGCAATTTCCGCCTGGCGTCGGTGAGCAAGCAGTTCACCGCCGCCGCCATCCTGCTGCTCGCCGAGGACGGCAAGCTGGGTATCGACGACCCGCTGAAGAAATGGCTGCCCAGCCTGCCAGCCGTGGCCGACACGATGACCCTGCGCCAGCTGCTCAGCCATACCAGTGGCCTGATCGATTACGAAGATCTGATGGACCCGGCCGACAGCCGCCAGGTGCATGACATCGACGTGCTGCATCTGCTGGAGAAGCAGGACCGCAGCTACTTCGCGCCGGGCAGCGATTACCGTTACAGCAATGGTGGTTATGCCTTGCTCGCACTGATCGTCGGCAAGGCGTCGGGCACCGACTTTGCCAGCTTCCTGCGGCAGCGCATCTTCCTGCCGCTGGGCATGAGCAATAGCTACGCCCACCAGGATGGCGTGGATGAAGTACCCAACCGCGCGTATGGCTACAGCCAGATCGATGGCCGTTGGCAGCGCACCGATCAAAGCACCACCAGCGCGGTACTCGGCGATGGCGGCATCTATTCCTCGATTGATGACCTGGCCAAGTGGGATGCGGCGCTGTATGACGAGCGCCTGTTGAAGGCCAGCTCGCTGCAGCTTGCCTTCAACCCGGCAACCCCGACCAAGGAGCCCGACGTACCGTTCTATGGCTTTGGTTGGCGCATCAACGGCGATGCGCTGTGGCACAGCGGCGAGAGCATCGGCTTCCGCAATGTGATCGTGCGTTACCCCAAACAGAAGCTGACGGTCATCGTGCTGAGCAACCGCAACGAACCCGAGCCGTACGCGCTGGCCATCGATATCGCCCGACGCTGGCGGGATGCCGCGCGATGAACCTGCTGGGTGGCATCCACCATGTGGCGGTGATCGCATCGGACTATGCGCGGTCACGCGATTTCTATGTACGCATTCTTGGGCTTGAGGTGATTGCAGAGAACCACCGCAGCGCGCGTGATTCATGGAAGCTGGACCTGCGCTTGGCCGATGGCAGCCAGCTGGAATTGTTTTCCTTTCCCAACCCGCCGCCACGCCCCAGCCGGCCGGAAGCCCGTGGCCTGCGCCATCTGGCCTTCCGGGTGGCGCAGCTGGACGATGTGGTCGCGCACCTGCAGCGCGAAGGCGTGGTCTGCGAGCCGATCCGCGTGGACGAATTCACCGGCCGCCGCTTCACCTTCTTCGCCGACCCCGACGACCTGCCGCTGGAGCTCTACGAAGCGCCCGCACCGTAACGTAGTGCCGAGCCATGCTCGGCAGAAGCGTTCCTGGCAATACCTCAGCGCCAAGAGCTGCTGCAGCGGCGTAAGCCACGAAGCCACACATTCAACAGCGCAAAGCCAACCCCTCCCCAACCCTCCCCTTTGCTGCGCAAAAAGGAGGGGGCAAAGGCCATTGCCTTGCCTTTGTGGGAGCGACGTAAGCCGCGAAGCCACACATCCAACAGCGCAAAGCCAACCCCTCCCCAGCCCTCCCCTTTGCTGCGCAAAAGGGAGGGGGCAAAGGCCATTGCCTTGCCCTTGTGGGAGCGGCGTAAGCCGCGAAGCTGACGAACCTGTCGATGTTGGCGATGTTGGCGATGTTGGCGATGTTGGCGAAAAGGGTTTCGCGCAATCTGCTGGTGCGGGAGCTTCGCGGCTTACGCCGCTCCTACAACTTAGCCCGTCTCCCCAACTGAGCCCGCCGGTCACATTCCGGCCCTGCCGCAGTCCCTGGACCTAGTGACTTCCGGCGCATTGCCGAAAGCACGGCCGAAGCACACTGTTGCGGTCATTATCCAAGGAGAGGCCCTGTCACATGCTGCAGATCCGTGGTTTGTCGAAAACCTACGCCAATGGCGTACATGCACTGAAAAACGTCGATCTCGACATTCCCCGCGGCATGTTCGGCCTGCTTGGCCCCAATGGCGCCGGCAAGTCCTCCCTGATGCGTACCCTGGCCACCCTGCAGGAAGCCGATGCGGGCAGCGCCACCCTGACCACCGCCGATGGCGCCACTATCGACATCCTGCGCGACAAGGACGCGCTGCGGCGCAAACTCGGCTACCTGCCGCAGGATTTCGGCGTCTATCCGAAGGTCAGCGCGCTCGACCTGCTCGATCATTTCGCCGTGCTCAAGGGCCTGACCGCGCGCAAGCAGCGCAAGGAAGTGGTCGAGGCCCTGCTGCAACAGGTCAATCTGTGGGATGCACGCAAGCGCAAGCTGGGCACCTATTCCGGCGGTATGCGCCAGCGCTTCGGCATTGCCCAAGCATTGCTGGGCAATCCGCAACTGGTCATCGTCGATGAGCCCACCGCCGGCCTGGACCCGGAGGAACGCAACCGCTTCCTCAATTTGCTGGCCGAAATCGGCGAGAACGTGGCGGTGATCCTGTCCACCCACATCGTCGAGGACGTGACCGACCTGTGCCCGACCATGGCCATCATGAACAAGGGTGAGGTGCTGCTGACCGGGCGCCCGGCTGACGCCATCAATGCCTTGCAGGCACAGGTATGGCGCAAGCAGGTGGCCAAGGCAGCCTTGCCGGGCTACGAAAGCCGCTTCACCGTGCTGTCGACCCGTCTGGTTGGCGGCAATCCGGTAATCCATGTATTTGCCGACAGCTGCCCGGAAGCCGGCTTCGAGCCGGTGGCACCTGGTCTTGAGGACGTCTACTTCCAGCGCCTGCGCCTGCAGGCGCAGGCCGCCTGACGGAGACGACCATGACCCTCGCCTTCCTGCGCTTCGAGCTGCGTGAGCAGCTGCGTTCTCCCCTGCTGTGGCTGCTTGCGGCTCTGTTCGCACTGTTGGCCTTTGGCGCCGCGTCCAGTGATGCGGTGCAGATCGGTGGCGGCATCGGCAATGTGCATCGCAATGCACCGTCGGTGATCACCACCCTCATGACCTCCTTCACCCTGATCGGTCTGCTGGTGGTCACCCTGTTCGTCAGCAATGCATTGCTGCGCGACTTCGAGCTGGGCACCGCCGAGCTGGTGTTCTCCAGCCCGATCAAACGCCGTGACTACCTGCTGGGCCGGCTCGGCGCTGCCTTGCTGGCCAGCCTGCTGATGTACGCGATCATCGCAGCGGGCTTGTTCATCGCCCAGTTCATGCCGTGGATCGATGCCGCCCGGCTCGGCCCGGTATCGCTGCGGCCCTACCTGTGGGCGTTCGCGTTCATGGTGGTGCCGAACGTGCTGTTCACCACCGCCTTGCTGTCGCTGCTGGCGGTGACCACCCGCAACATCCTGTGGGTGTACATCGGCGTCATCGTGTTCTTTGTGCTGTATGGCGTCAGCCGCGTCCTGTTGGCCGATATCGACAATATGCGGATCGCCTCGCTGCTCGATCCGCTCGGCATGCGTGCGATGAGCCAAGCCATGCGCTATTGGTCGGCCGAAGAACGCAACACCGGCCTGCCCGCCTTCAGCGGCTATCTGCTGGAAAACCGCGTGCTGTGGCTGGCGGTGACTGGCGCGCTGTTCGCCGCGACCTTTGCCTTGTTCCGCACCGAGCGCAGTGGCACCGGCCGCAGACGTGGCAAGAAGATCACCAGCACTGCCACCACCGACGGCAAGCGCAGCACCGTGGTTGCACCCAAAGTCACGCCCAGCTTCAACGCCGCCACCGGTTGGCGGCAGCTGCTGCGTCAGGTCGGATTCGATGCCGTAGGCGTGTTCCGCAGCGCACCGTTCCTGGTGTTGCTGGTGCTGGGCATGGCCAATTTCATCCCAACTGCCCTGCACCGCCGCACCATGTACGGCACGCCCAGCTGGCCTGTGACCTCGCAGATGCTGGAAGCCCTGCAGGGCAGCTTCAGCTTCCTACTGATCATCATCGTGCTGTTCTACGCCGGCGAACTGGTCTGGCGTGAGCGCAGCGCGCGCATCGCCGGCATCAGCGATGCCATGCCAGTGCCGAACTGGGTGCCGTTGCTGGGCAAGTTCCTCACCCTGGTGGCCGTCGTATTTGCCTTCCAGGCCGTGGGTGGATTGACCGCTATCGCCATCCAGCTGAGCAAGGGTTACACCCAGATCGAGCCACTGCTGTACCTGAAGACGCTGGCACTGGATTCGGTGGTCTACATCCTGATGGGCGGCATGGCCCTGGTGCTGCAGGTGCTGAGCAACAACAAGTTCATGGGTTATGCCCTGTTGATCCTGTTGCTCATCGGGCAATCGGTGCTGGGCATGCTGGACTACACCCAGAACCTGTACAACTTCGGCAGCTGGCCGATCGCCCCGTACTCGGATATGAACGGCTACGGCCATTTCCTGACCGGGCAGTTGGCCTTCCAGGGCTACTGGGCGCTGTTCCTGCTGGCCTTGTTGTTGCTGTGCGCGGCTTTGTGGGTACGCGGTGTGGATTCGGGATGGCGGCAGCGCCTGCGCCTGGCCAAACAGCGCCTGCGCGGTCCGCTGGGTGCAGGCCTGGCAGCCGCCACGCTCGCCTTCATCGCCTGCGGCGGTTGGTTGTACTGGAGTACCAACATCCGCAACGAGTTTGTCTCGCCGGACCAGATGCTGGACCGCCAGGCCCGCTATGAGCGTGAGTACCGCAAGTACAAGGACCTGCCGCAGCCTCGTATTGTCGCCATCGACAACATGGTCGACCTGCATCCGGAGACGCAGTCGGTACGCATTGATGGCGTCTACCGCGTGCGCAATACGCATGCGGCCGCCATCCCCGACATCCACGTCGCGATGGGCGATGACAGCACGCTTGCCAGCATCGAGCTGGGCGGCGCAAAGCTGACCACCCACGACGAGGAGCTGGGCTACCGCATCTACCATCTGGATACGCCGATGGCGCCGGGCGAGGAACGTGATATCCGCTTCACCGTGGACATCCATCCCAACGGCATCACCGCCGACCAGGCGCAGACCCAGATCGTCGACAACGGCAGCTTCTTCAACAGCCGCGTGCTCCCGGCCTTCGGCTACGACACCGGTGCCGAGATAAGCGACCGCAACGAACGCCGCAAGCGCGACCTGGGCAAACCGACGCGCATGCCGAAGCTGGAGGATGAAGCCGCACGTGCCAATACCTACATCTCCAACGATTCGGATTGGCTGGATTTCCGCAGCACCATCTGCACCGCGCCGGACCAGATCGCCTTGGCACCGGGCTACCTGCAGAAGGAGTTCGAACGCGATGGCCGCCGCTGCTTCAGCTACGCCATGGACCGGCCGATGCTGAACTTCTACGCCTACCTGTCGGCACGCTGGCAGGTGAAGGAGGCCACGTACAAGGACATCCCGATCGAGATCTATTACGACGCCAAGCATCGTTACAACGTGGACCGGATGATTGAGGCCGTACAGAAGTCACTCACATATTACGAGGCCAACTTCAGCCCCTATCAACACAAGCAGTTCCGCGTGATTGAGTTCCCCAGTTATGCCGGAAGCTTCGCTCAGGCATTTGCCAACACCATTCCCTACTCCGAATCGATCGGCTTCATTGCCGACCTGCGTGACAAGGACGATGTTGACTATGTGTTCTATGTCACCGCGCATGAAGCCGCTCATCAGTGGTGGGCACACCAGGTAATCAGTGCAAACGTCCAAGGGGCGACGATGCTTACCGAATCGCTGTCGCAATACTCGGCGTTGATGGTCATGGAGAAGGAATATGGCCGCGGTCAAATGCGTCAATTCCTGAAGACCGAGCTGGATCGCTACTTGGCCGAACGCGGTGGCGAAGACGTCGAGGAGCAGCCGCTCTATCGCAACGAGAACCAGCAGTACATCCACTATCGAAAGGCTTCGCTGGTGTTCTACCGCCTACGCGAGGAAATGGGCGAGGAAGCCCTGAACCGCGCACTGGCCCGCTTCATCCAGGCCAAGGCCTTCCAGCAGCCGCCCTACACCACCTCGGCCGAGCTGCTGCAGTTCATCCGTGCAGAAGCCAAACCCGAGCAGCAGGCCTTGATCACCGACCTGTTCGAGAAGATCAGCTTCTACGACAACCGCGTGGTCGAGGCCAACGCGAAGAAGCGCGCCGATGGCCGCTACGACGTGACCCTGCAGCTGCATGCGGACAAGCGTTACGCCGACGGCGTGGGTAAGGAAACGCCGGGCACGCTGGATGACTGGATTGAAGTAGGCGTGTTCGCCAAGGGCCCCTCCGGCAAGGAGCGCGATGAAAAGGTGCTGTACCTGCAGCGCCACCACATCACTGCAGCCAACCCCAGCATCACCGTCACCGTCGACCAGAAGCCCGACGAAGCCGGTTTCGACCCGTACAACAAGCTGATCGACCGTGTCTCGGCCGACAACCGCAAGCGGGTGACGCTGCAGTAAGCGAAGCAGGCCGCGCGTGGTACGCGCCCCGCTTTCGCTCAAAGCCCCTCTCCCGCCTGCGGGAGAGGGGTTGGGGTG